>JBEKLV010000117.1:0-8524 GCA_050008835.1 Bacteroidota bacterium
AGATTTATCAATATATTTAAATGCTAATGTACCTTGTGAAAGAGGGAATTGCAAATAAAATCCAAGTTTGAGTCAAAGCGAAATATTCTACTATGCACAATTAATCGTTTCATTCTTGATTCCGCTCCAATAATCTGCTAACTTAAGTACAGAACATATGATTTATAAGACAGCCCGCATTGGTGCGATGCCATTCAACCCTTTACGGGCTGTTTGTCTAATCATCCTCATGAAAAAGAATACGCATTGATAGAACAATGAGATTAATAAAAGGTTTCATGAAAAAGACTTTCTGGATTCTTCTTCTCCTTTTCACATATTCCATAAGTCAAAAATCCCTTGCTCTTGCAACAGACAAACCACCGCTCAAGAAAATTCTAATAGTTGTACAGGGCACATCAAGTTTGAAGAACTTCGCAATAGGAGATGGCCGCCAACTTGCCGCGTTAATGGGGCATTTTAATACATCGACAATTGTTAAAGGTGTCCAAGATTACAAATTCGATGAACTTAACAATTATGATTATACTTTCTATGTTGGTTTCGAAATGCACAATGACGTGCCAACAAAATTTCTCCTTGACGTTTACAACACGAACAAACCAGTCATCTGGTTAAGCACTGGTATGGTAGAGTTCTGCCAGCGATACGATATGAAAAAGAAATTTGGTTTTACTGTAAGCGGAATTGATTCCATCGCAAAATTCGATCAAGTAACGGCAAATGGCACGGTCTTCACAAAGGGCGAACCTCGCCTCGGCATGATTCATGTTAGCAACCCAAGCATTGCAAAGGTTATTGCCAAAGCGTTTTCAACCACCAAGCAGAAAGAATCACCATACGCCATCTCTGCAAAAAATCTTATATATTTTGCCGATTCACCATTTGCTTATGCAATTCCCGGTGATCATTATAACTATTTCGCTGATCTACTACACGATATTCTCCATGAAAATCATGAACCCTCGCATCGCGCAATGATTCGGATCGAGGATGTAACATTATTTGAAAATCCTGACAACCTCCGCGAGGTTGCAGATATTCTTTCCAGCCGCGGTATTCCATTTATGGTTGGCGTAATTCCTTTTTATGTTGACCCCGATGAAGGAATACGTTTGAGTTTATCTGATAAACCAGATATTGTCGATGCGTTGCAATATATGGTACGCAATGGCGGTACCATTGTAATGCATGGAATAACGCACCAGTACAAAGGTAAAACAGCTGCAGATTATGAATTTTGGGATGATAACACTAATGGACCTATAAAAGGTGAAACAGAAGAAGGCGATGCCCATAAAATTGAAATGGGCATTCAAGAATTAATGAAAAATGGCATCTATCCTCTTGTATGGGAAACGCCTCATTACACAGCTTCTTTCATACTGTATAAAACAGTAGCAAAATATTTTAGTACCGCTTGTGAACAGCGACTTGCTATGGAAGACGCCGACTTCAGCCAGTACTTCCCTTATATTATTAATAAAGATTTGTTCGGACAAACAATCTACCCGGAAAATCTTGGTTATGTCCCCTTGAATCCGGACAAAGAGGCAAGCCGCGCCTCTGTCAATCAACTTTTAAAGTACGCTAAATCACAATTATATGTTCGTGATGGTGTTGTCGGTGCATTCTTTCATGCCTTTCTCGATCTTGATCTCTTAAAACAACTTGCCGATGGATTTGAAGAACTTGGATACACTTTTATTGATATGCGAGAAGAAACGAATTGGGTCAAGACAAAGGATCATGTAATCCTTTCCGGTACACAAGATTATTCTATTACTTTGCAAGATCAATATTTATCGGAGGCTTATTTCGACAAGACAGGCGAAGTGCGAGATAGAAAAATTTCTGAAAAGCGCCTCCTTGGGAATATTACGAAGCATATAATTTTAGAACCAAACGAGTTCTATAAAGCTGAACCTATAGAATTCCGCGAACGCAAACAGACATTCCTCGAGAAAGCCGTTTCCAAAGTGGATCGTATCTATGAGAATATTTTTACGAAGGAAGAAGATTGGAAACCGGCACGTGTAATGCTGTTATGGAATCATTTCGCCCGCGGTGCCTTTTTCAATGATCAAGCATCGTTTGCATCGGCATTTCGAAGTGTCAATATAATGGTCGATACCGTATTTCTTGGACAACCTCTGCATCCAGATCAACACAACCTCCTTATTGTTCCTGCATCCATCGTAGATTCACTTACGGATGAAGATTATTCTACAATAACAAATTACGTAGCATCGGGCGGGAATATTGTTCTTGATTCTAAGAGCGACATTGCGAAAGACTTTGGAATTGAATTTGCCAGTACACGCATCAATGTGCGCCGAGTTCGGGATAACCTGTTTCCCGAAGAACCAATTGTTTGGCGTTATGCAGAACTCGTGAATAAATTTGATACCGACCATCTTGATAAAGTTTTCTGTGCCGATGAAGTAACCGAGACACCGATGGTCATAGGCAAACATTTCGGTAAGGGAAAAGTTCTGTACATCAATTCGCGTTTTGATCCACATTCACAGCAAGGATATTCTCAATACCCGTTCTTCATTGAGTATGTCCGCCGGTTCTTTCAACTACGTCCAGTTGTGAGACGCGAACAGGTTGAAGTTTATTTCGAACCCGGATATAGATCTCTTTATAGTATCGAAAACTTAATCCGTTCGTGGGTGGCAAATGGCATTCGTATTGTGCATATCGGGGGATGGCAACAATATCCAAAATACACATATGATTATGCTCGTTTGATCCGTCTTGCGCATGCAAACGGCATTCTTGTTTACGCATGGTTAGAGCCGCCGCAAATAAGTCAAATGTTTTGGACTAATCATCCGGAGTGGCGGGAAAAAAATGTAAATGGCGATGATGCAAGACCATCTTGGCGATATCCTATTGCATTGACTGATACGCTCTGCATCAAGGAGATGACAAGAGAGTTTCGCACATTTCTTGAATCGTGCGATTGGGACGGAGTTAATCTTGCGGAATTGTATTTTGAAGCAGGCAAAGGATTTGAACAACCAGCGTTTTTTACTCCCGGTCATCCATCTGCAAAGCTTGAATTGAAACGAAAGTATGGTATCGATCTGAAAGCTGCGTTTGATTCACTTTCTACATCATTTTGGAAAACCAATGCGGCAGTGAAGAATACAATTATCAACTATCGCGTGCAAAAAATTAGAAATGTTTACGAGATATTGCTCAATGCATTTAGCGACTTGGCAAAGACAAAACCAGGATTCCAAATTATAGTCACGGCCTTCGACAATTTTGGCTCGCCGGAACTTCGCGAACAATTCGGAGTTGATATGCGCAGCGTTCTCGATCTTCAAAAGCAATATGGATTTACATTGCAAGTTGAAGATCCACAATCGAAATGGTCGCTTGATCCGCGTCGCTATATAGATATGGGAAAGCAGTACAGTAAACTGATTGATTCCTCCAAACTAATGTTGGATTTGAACATCCTTAACTTTCGCAATAAGGATGCCGTCATTCCGTTCCCGACACTTATCCAAACTGGAACTGAAAGTTTCCAGCTCATTCGCTCTGCTTCACTTGGCGCTCCACGTTTTACGATCTATTCTGAGTCAAGCGTCAATCCTCAGGACTTAAGTCTCTTTTCAAATGCACTCGCAAGTGACGTTCATTATCATTTCACTGAATCCGGGATAAGTGTGCAAACACAATCTTCATTCGTGCTGCGTCTTCCAAAAGAAATAACTGAAATCGCATTGGACGGAACTCCGCTGCCGCCTTTTCGAGATAATCGTTATGTGATTCCGGCAGGCGAACATTCGATTATATTGACACCGGACACTAGAAGTAATTTCTCTACACATGAGCTTCAGACACGCATCATGTCTGCAACCGGAGAAATCAAGTCTTTGAGTTACGGTTTGCGGGATGTTACTCTGGATTATGTTTCCGATGCGCGCATGCTGATTTCCTTGAGCAACTTGCCTTCATCTGTAACAGTCGATGGCTCTCCAATAAATTTCACGGCAATGAAAGGAAACGACTGCTTCAGTATCTTCCTTCCTACTGGCAGCCATAGAGCAAACATTATTGCAGGTGATCGGTTTGCATACGGAATTAATTATACCAGCTTTTGGTCAACAACAGCAATTGCAGTGTTCAGTGCGCTTGCGATATCATTGCTTCTATTAATGTATTTGTATCTGAAATTTGTCAGGCGTACTTCGCAAAATCGAAAGGTCTAATATCCTATGACTGTTCTTGAAGTCGATCTTAGTTTTCTTTTTGTGATAGCGGTTATTTTAATCTGGTTCACAATCGCTTACCAGTTTATACTAACGGTGTTTGGTTATATTAATTGTGTTCGTTCACTGCGCGAAAAACGCGATGTAGATAAACGTTCGTTCGACTATCCTTCTTGTTCGATTTTGATACCGGCGCATAATGAAGAAAAAGTTATCGGTGCTACCATTGAATCAATGCTTCAACTTGAATATCCCAAAGATAAACTTCAGATCATCGTTATAAACGACGGATCAGAAGATAATACGAAAAATATTATAACTCATTATGCATCGTTAGATACACGCGTGCAACTATTCGATATACCAAAAGGCGAAGGCGGCAAAGGGAAATCCCGAACGCTTAATCTTGGTATTAAACAAGCCAAGGGTGATGTAATCGCTATCTTCGATGCTGACAACACACCGGATAAAGATTCACTTCGGTATCTTGTTGTACAATTGTTGGACAACAAAGAACTTGGCGCTGTCATTGGAAAGTTCCGCACAGTGAACAAAAAAGCCACGCTTCTCACGCGCTTCATAAACATCGAGACACTCAGCTTCCAATTGATGCTGCAAGCAGGCAGGTGGCAGATGCAGGGCATTTCAACTTTACCGGGAACAAACTACGTAATGTGGAGCCATCTGATACAAAAACTAGGCGGCTGGGATGAGGAAGCTTTAACAGAAGATTCAGAGCTTAGCATCCGAATTTACGAAGCGGGTTACAAAATTAAATTCATTCCCTATGCAATAACATACGAACAAGAACCGCAAAAGTGGGGTGTCTGGATTCGACAGCGCATGCGATGGGTACGGGGGAACAATTACGTCGCGAAAAAATTCTGGAAAGAAATTCCACATTTCAAGAGCAAGAGGCTGGCATTCGATCTACTGTACACGCTTTCGCTCTACTATATTTTCTTTTTCGCGGTCGTTTTCTCGGATATTCTGTTTGTCGTCAGTTTATTTCAATTGGTGACAATTTCTTTGCCGGGTCCTTATACTTTTGTATGGGTGACGTCCTTAATCTTGTTTATCTTTGAAATATTTCTTTCGATTTCGTACGATGACGAAGATAACTTTAAGAATCTTGCGACTGTTATTCTCATGTACTTCTCGTACTGTCAATTGTGGATTTATGTGGTCATCAAAGCAGCATATCAGGATTACATCAAAAAAGAAAAACACATCTGGGATAAAACAATACGGTTTGATCCACTTGTAGCGCCACAAAAGAAATAATAAACCGCGGAATTCGTATCAGAATATTTCATTGCCTGCAAATTGTTCATTTCGTTTATTGAATCAGCAACATTTTATTGCCCCGTAGTGTAATTGGCAACACGCCTGACTCTGGACAGGAGTCGTGGATATCCGTTCGCCGTTTGGCCGCTTCTCTATTTCATTCTTCATCCAGAAAAACCAAAGACCGCGCGCTGAAACACGTGGCCTTTCTCGAATGAGGTGCAACATCTATTTTGTTGTGGATGAATCAGGAACGGCGTTTTTCACCGTTTCACTTCATAGTGTGCCTTGGCCCAACGTAAACATCTGGTAGTATGCATTCATCAACTTTGCCATCATCATGGTACCCGCTGAATTAACTAGTGCATCGTGATCCTCCGATGCGGCAAACACGAATAGCAGAGTCACTTTTCCTTTGAACGATTCCGGTAGTGTGATGTCGGAGCCTTCGAATGTTTTGACGCTGAACGAGGGAAGTGGTTTTCCAAGATACGCGTAGAATTCCTGCCCCTTGCCGAGCGTGAACAACGCCTTGGGTTTGGCATCCGCTTTTTCTTTTGCCAGGGTCGTTTGGAACGGACTTGTTTCGTCGACGGTGATCGCTTCCTTGCCATCAAGGTTCAACAGAAGTTCTTCCACTACCCGGTTGAAACGGCGCGGATCAAACATGGTCGATTGGCAATGTGCGCGAATGATTCCTTTCCGGTCGATGGCCAGTACAGTAAAATTGTTCGCATTAAGTTCCAGCACCGAATCGACGGCGGCAGAAAACGCCTTGCCCGAAGCGCTCTTTCCGCCAAACGATATATTGAACGCGCTTTGCGATCTCAGCTTCTTGTACGTCGGATCGGCGAGTGTCGGGAACAGGAATGTCACATTCATTTTGTCCTTGAAGATCTCGCCGACAACATTTTTGGCTGTGGCGAGGTCTTCTGCCATTCCGATTCCTACGATGTTGAGTTTCGGCAGAGGATTGTTGCTATATCGTTCAACAAGCTGGGCGGCCGCGATGGAACCACCTGTGATCAGGGCGATGAGCGTGATAACGATGATGCGTTGCATGGTAGACTCCTTTCAATTGGGAACGACGGCAGCGGATTGGGTGACTTGTTCCACCCTTCAAACGATCCTGTCGCAATGCGTGCCCGACGTTTCGTCTGTTGGTTAAAACTATTCAATAACAGTTACAACAAAAGTAAACCTGAAATTCGTTATATGCAAGAAAGGTGGCCCCCGGGGACCACTGTTCCCGTAAGTCGTTATAAATCACGTGACCTCGCGTGACTCGAATACGCGACCCACAGCTTAGAAGTGTCCCTCTGTAGAACCAATTTCGTAATTTCGAATCATTTTCAAAACTTATTCACCAAGATCATATCAACATTTGTGTCAGTTTGTTGACACTTTTGTTGACCCCTTGCGTCTTAAAACTGTCTTATGATCCAACATAATAATTCCTCTTAATGATTGCAAGTGTGAATCGATTTCGCAACGAGATTAAAAAACCACAGTAATAGCTTTTTTTTTCAAAAGAAGAAAAGTTAAAAATCATTTCTAAAACGGCCACAATTATTTCTATATAATTTATTTTTCTATGGAAGAAACAGTTGTAAAAAAAATAAATTTTTAACTTTCATGGAAAACAGTTCATATTCGCCGTTTATGCGGTTAAGAATGGGTTAAAAATGATGGCGGTTGATATACAGGTGACCTATGACAACTATATTTAATTCAATTCGTCGGCACTATATAGAGCCATTATAAGAGCTTTGATTTTGTCATTTTATCATCTCCTAAGGGAATTGACGAGATGAAAAAACTATGCATTGCAAAGTAGGCACATACATCAAGCCACTCTTCCATATTCACCACCAACTCGCCGTGTCGGTGCGGGACACTGAACATCTAAACGTAATACAAAATGCACCCACGCTCATCCGGTCAGCTTGAGCCGCGGGTTAGGCAACACGACAATTGCTAATGTATCTTATCCATGAATGCGATACTTGACATTATACTTATGCAAACAATGCCAGCAAAGAAGCAGGCAATGTAGTGATACCATTTCATATTGATCTCCTTGGAAAGTGTTCGTTAAGTGCTGCCTAACGGACCGGCGCTAAGTCCCGATTCGATCTTTGATCGGATCGAGGATCCCGTACAGCAGGACTGCCGCGCTGATAACTTTCGTAATTCACAAAACGAACTGAGTTCACGCTGATAACAAAATTATTAAGCACAAAAACTTTACGCGCAATGTTAAATAGCAACACGCTCATCTCGTTTGCTTGGAGCGCCTAGTTAGGCCGCGACACTGTGAATCTTTCTTATTCGATACCAACACAAAAGAAATAGGAATCCTGGGATTGTAAAAACCACGAAAGCTAAACCATGTGGGAACCTACCAGAGATTACAAAATGAACGGCATAAAACATTACAAAGCTCCCCACTGTCATGATTCCACCAAGACCTTCTTGCCACCACGCCAGAATCATTCCGAAAGAAACTCCAAAGGGAAAGAATATGAACAGAAGCCATTCAGATAGTTTAATGCGTGTGTAGTCGAATCCTTCCCCCACCATAAATAATAGTATTATGCCAATGCTTACCACACTTAAGATTCTTGCTATCCAACGAATTATGTTTGTTAAATTAGGCGATGACTTGAAAAGATTTTCCATATGAGTTTTCCTTCACAAGTATTCAGTCAGTATTTTTTCGCGGCTTAACGGATGGCAACTAAGCTGCGGCAACGCGGATAATAAATTCCAATTGAAGTATAATTTCTATGAGTTACAGAGATTATATCCAGTGTTTAAATGAATGCGAAACATCCGATCAACATAGAAATAACCACTAGCCATATTCTCATATGGATTCCTTTTAAGGGCTTGGGGAATGGTTTAAATTAGGTATATGTAATATTAACCACAACAGAAAAATCAGCCCTGACGCACTACCAGACGCCAGGGCTGTAGGGAGGCTAACTATAGGAACAAAATTA
>JBEKLV010000118.1:0-8425 GCA_050008835.1 Bacteroidota bacterium
TAACTGGATTGACAAACGAACCGAGGATTATTCGCAGGGAATGAAACAACGGATAACAATTGCCGCTGCGCTTCTTCATCATCCACAAACAATCGTCATCGATGAACCGATGATAGGGTTGGATCCACGCAGCGCGAAAATAGTGCGGGATACGCTGCATATGCAATCACGGAATGGCGTCTCTATTCTAATGTCTACGCACAGTCTGCCGGTCGCTGAAGAACTTTGCGACCGTATTGGTATTATCAATAATGGAAAATTAGTTTTTTGTGATACGCGCGAGCAGTTACAATTAGACAAAGCACAACACGACGGGAAGTTCGAATCCGTCTTCTTAGAAGTTACCAAACAATAGAGCGCATGTTTTTTCACATTTTCCATTACAAACTTATTTCTTTCTTTAAAACTGCATTTGATAAACGCGCTGTTTCTATTGTCCGTGGTGTGGCGTCATCTCTTGTCTTTTGTGGATTTGCCTACGGCGCGTACAAATTTGCTTTTTCAGCAACGCGCTTTATGCTTGAACACACGCACACAGGTTTATATCTGTACCATACGTTTATCTCGATGCTGCTCTTTGTGCTTTTTGTCGCGGTTAATCTTGGCAATATTATCGTTTCGTACTCGACGCTTTATCGTTCTTCCGAAGTAAATTTTCTTCTTACAAAACCGATCTCATTTACCACGATTTTCATTCTGAAATTTTTTGATAACTTCTTTTACAGTTCAACAACGCTCTTCGTTGTTGCGTTTATGGCGCTGTTTGGTTATGGAAGTTACTTTGGATATCCATGGTACTTTTTTGCCGGGGTTATGATCTTCGTAATGATTCCGTTTATGTTCCTTTCTGCATGTCTTGCTGTTCTCATTTTGATGGCAATTATGAAACTTGCAGGCAGAATTGGATTCAGAAAAGTAATGGCAGGACTTTTTGCACTCTATTTCTTTTTCATCTACTTGTTCTTCAATTCGTCAAATCCAATTACACTGGTAGAAAAGCTCAATCGTTATTATCCAAATATTGACGAATATCTTTCAAACATGGCTCCAGGATTTCTTCAGTACCTTCCAAATCAATGGGTGGCACAATTTTTATTTTATGTTGCACGCGGAGAGGTAATGAAGGCATTGCCGTATGCCGGAATTCTTCTTTCAGTCACCATTGTAGCGTTTGGTCTATGTTTTTTTGTAGCAGATAGATTTTACTATAGAAGCTGGTTAGTGTCGCTGGATGTACAATCTAAAGCGCAAAAGTTTTACGATCCAGCTCACAGACACTTTTTGGATTTTCGATCTCACAGCATATTTCCATCGCAGATAGAAGTATTGGTTAAGAAGGAATTCTTTGCGTTTTTCAGAGAAGCAAGTCAATGGATTCATCTTGTTGTGATGTTCATCTTGACTGGTTTGTTCGCAATTAGCGTCAGCAATATCAATCTCAAGTGGCATATAATGGATGTGCAGTTGTTGACATATTTGGTAATGTTTGTGTTCGGTGGATTTATGGTTAGCTCGCTCACGCTTCGATTTGTGTTTCCAATGATTGGCTTAGAAGGACAAACTTTTTGGGCGCTCCGAAGTAGTCCAATTAAAGAGGGCAGAATATTCCTGATAAAATTTATTCTTGGATTTATTCTGGTATTACCGATTGCAGATTATATTGCCATTGCAAGCAATATTACATTTATTGGTAAAACAGAATTGCACTCGGTGTTATTGTGGTTCGGCGTCTTCAATGCGTTTTGGATTTCGCTCACAATGGTTTCATTCAATCTTGGATTTGGCGGCTTCTTTGCGAACTATCTTGAACGGAACCCGATTCGTGCGGCATCTACGCAAGGCGCCACATTGACCTTTTTGGCAACGCTTGTTTATCTTATTGTTATAGTGATCATTATTCTTGTTCCTGTGTCTGCATACTTTGCATCGTTGTTTCAGTTTAAAGTATTTCACCCTAAAATACTTCTGATAGCGGGAATGCTTCTATCTGTTGTTTCGTTGCTCCTTTCAATATTAGGATTTATTGTCGGATTACGGTCAATACACCGAGATTTTTAATTGCAACTTACGTTGTGATATGGTACTTTCAACATCAATAACGAACCAAATTTGCAGTACTTCTCTGAGAGTCTAAATGAAATATTCAATTATTCTTTCATCAGTCTTTTTTGTGATGTTTGTTTTTTCAACTAGCGCACAAGCACAGACTCTTTCGGATAGTATCGTATTCAAGCTAGAAACAGAGCGGGAGTTTATCGATGCGATGAAAGCATTCCAAGCCGCTCATTTCGATACTGCTTCAACTTTATTCTCTCAGATAATTATAAATTATCCCGGAGGTCATCGAGCAACCGGTGCGTTTATAATGGGAGCAAAAGCGTTTTATGAATTGAAGGACTATCGAGAATCTATCCGCCTTCTGAAAAACATGATTGATCTATATCCTAAGTCAACCTACATCGACGATGCACACTACACTCTCGCGCTTGATTACTTTCGCACTGGACGATATGAAGATGCAGCAGCGGAGTGCATTACAGTGCTTCAGACATCGCACGAGAAACAATTGTTAATACGTTCGGAGAAGTTAGCAGAAATGCTGACATTGTCGTACCTCACGCTTCCGGAATTGCAGCGGCTTCAATCAGATGCAAAAAGCGATGAGATGAAATCGCTTATAGCTGTACGGATTGCAGAGAAACTTTTACGCACCGGAGATATTGCAACAGCAGGGGAGATGCTGCACAAAATAGCATTACTTCCACCAAAAATTAAATATGTTAGCGATGCTCTCGCATTGTTAGAACAAATGGAAAACCGTGGAATGAAGATTGGCGTGGTTCTGCCGTTGATGCTGAAAGCGGAAAGTCCATTGACGCGTGAATTGGGTCTAGAATTTTTAAAAGGCATTCAACTTGCAATTGATGAATACAATCAAAAAGTGCCATTAAAAATTTCTCTTGAGATTCGTGATACCGAAAGAGATCCAAGCACAGCTGCGCGATTAGTATCCGATTTATGTGCTGATGAAAAAGTATCTGCTATCGTCGGGCCGATTTCGAGCAATGAAGTTTTTGCAAGCGCTGGTATTGCAAACGAACGCGGTGTTCCACTGATCACACCTACTGCAACTGCGAACGGAATCGCCGCCATCGGCCCGTACATCTTTCAAGCAAATCCGGATTATGACACACGGGGGCGCGATGCCGCAGCATTTGCATACGATACACTCGGTGCTCGGAATTTTGCAGTGCTTGCACCTTCAGATGTTGTGGGAAAACAGCTGGCTGAATCATTTATTGCAGAAATTAATTCACTCGGTGGTGAGATGATTGATGTGCAATGGTACGAGCCGGGTTCGGTGGATTTACGGACCGAACTGATGAGCATGAGACGAAAAGCGTTGGAGAGACTTGAAGTGCCGACGATTGATTTTGGCGAAAAGATGCGGCAATCCGTATTGGATAAATTTATTAAATCGGGTGTTGACCAACACATTCTGGATTCGCTTGTCGAACGCGGGCTGACTGCACCTGTAACTTTATTATTCGGCAGTAAGGGAAAACAGATTGCCGACTCATTAAAAATCCCGATGCATATTGAACACATGAGATATGATAGTCTCGGATCGCCAGTGAGGACAATCGATGCTCTCTTTGTGCCAATTGCGAGCTCGGAAGAAATTCCTATAGTCAGTTCACAAATAAAATATTTTAACATTCAAGCTCAAATTCTTGGTACAGGAGATTGGAATGACCCGGCGGCACTTGATCAGAATCGCCAGTATACAGATGGCGTGATTTTCTTCGCAGATTCGTATCCTGATTTTGTAAGCGAAACATACCGAACGTTTGAAGCAAAATTCCGATTAGCGAACAACAATGAAACTCCCGGCACCAATGCAGTATTCGGTTATGATGTGGCGAAGACGATTCTCCAGATTGTGTCACAGGGAAAATCAAGGCGGAAAGATATTGCCGGAGCGCTTGCGAACATGGAAGGTTTTGAGGAATTACATTCTCAAATATCTCTTTCGAAGAATCGCGTAAATACTTGCTTAAGTGTGCTGCAATACAAAGGACGCCAGATATATTGTATAGGAAAAATTGATCTCGCTCGTATGGGGAAGTAACTTTTGAAACAACCTAGTGAGGCAAAGCAGGTATCAGAACCGACGTTTTATCATGTTCCAATTACGTCTTGGCCTGCCAACGAACGCCCAAGAGAAAAACTCTTGCATCGCGGATCTGCAAATTTAAGCGATGCTGAACTGCTTGCCATTCTTATCCGAACGGGGAGCAAAGGCGTAACAGCTGTTGATCTTGCGCGGCGCCTTTTCGCCGGGGAAAAAACACTGCACGAAATTTCTTTAATGTCTGTTGAAGAAATTAAAAAACAAGGAATCGGTGAAAGCCGGGCTATCGCTATCGTGGCGGCGTTTGAACTTGCGAAGCGGCTGCCGGAAACGAAGAGAAAGGAGAGGCTCGCTATACAATCGCCGGAAGATATTGTTCAACGATTTAGAGCAAAGTTCAAAGATTTAGTGCAGGAAGAATTATGGATGTTTCCGTTAAACTCCGTCAACCGGCTCCTTGAACCAAGACAAATAACAAAAGGAATTTTAAGTTCATCGCTTGCGCATCCGCGGGAATGTTTTCGCGAGGCGATTACACAATCAGCAGCGGCGGTTATTTTTGTACACAATCATCCAAGCGGCAATCCGGAGCCGAGCCAGGATGATATTGCCATCACTAAACAGCTTGTGGAAGCAGGGAAGATTATCGGCATTACTGTGCATGATCACATCATCATTGCAGCAGACCGCTTCGTCAGTTTCGCAGACCGTAGGCTAATGGTGTGAAAAGTATGATATGATAATAGAAATGCATTCACGCGCAGATAGGTTGCTATAGTTTATTTACCAACAGTCAATCGTATAAGCATATGAGAATAATGGTAAAATTCCCTTTCTGTTAGAGGCTATTTAGGCCAAGTATTTTTGCTTACCACTGCACCTTCCAAATTGTTGTTGAAAAATTATAAAAGCATTGGGAATTCTTAATTGCTCTCCAATGTTTTATTCTGTATATTAAATATTCAAATGACACGAAAGGATGAGTTTAAGAAGATAACCATCGCTATAGATGGGCCAGCCGCATCTGGTAAAAGCACAACGGCAAAGTTGGTGGCTTATAAGTTGGGTTATCTTCATATTGATACAGGCGCAATGTATCGTGCTATTACTCTGAAGGCACTTGACGAAAAAATTGATTTAAGCAATAAAAAAGAAATTGTTCGCCTTGCACAGACCAGTGCCGTTCGGTTGGAAGTGGAAGATGGTACCACTAAGGTTTTTTTGGACGGCAACGAAGTAACGAAACGAATTAGGACACAATTAGTGAACCGTTCCGTAAGTACTGTAAGCAGTTATAAAGGTGTCCGCGATGTGATGGTGCAAGAGCAGAAAAAGATGGCTGCAAACGGTGGAGTTGTTTTGGAAGGGCGTGATATCGGCACGGTTGTTCTTCCAAAAGCAGAATTAAAAATATTTATGGTCGCAAGTGTTGAAGTACGAGCTCGACGACGAAAAAAGGACCTTGCATTAGTGGGAATAGAAGCACATCAGGATGATTTGGTAAAAGAAATTGATGCACGTGATAAAAAGGATTCAACTCGTGAAGCAAGTCCGTTGCGAAAAGCCTCGGATGCAATTGAATTAGACACTTCAAATTTGACCATTGAGGAACAGGTCCATTTCATTTTGGAGCGCGCAAAGGATATTATTCGAAAAAAAGAAAAATCATGAAAGTGACAGTCGATAAATCTTCTGGATTCTGCTGGGGAGTCGTTCGAACTGTGAATATTGCAGAAAAGGAACTTGCCGCCGGTGAGAAACTTTATTCACTGGGCGATATCATTCACAATCCTGTAGAGATTGAACGGCTAAGATCAGAAGGACTTGAAACTGTTACGCACGATGATTTAACGAAGCTCAAAGGAGCTAAGATTCTGATTCGCGCGCATGGCGAGCCGCCGGAAACGTATAGACGCGCAAAGGAACTTGGAATTACATTGATCGATGCGACTTGCCCGGTGGTTGGCAAAGTACAAGAACGGATTCGCCGGTTTTATGATGATGGTTATCAAGTCGTCATTTTCGGTAAGATAGAACATGCAGAAGTTATCGGGCTTGTAGGTCAAACGAACGGCGAAGCGATCGTTATAAAATCGCTGGATGAAATTGATAAAGTGAAGTTGGATCGGAAAACTGTTCTGTTCTCTCAAACAACGATGGACAAACCGACATTTTATTCTATCAAAGAAGAATTATCTAAGAAGATAAAAGAGCTAGTAGTTGGTTCCATTGAAGAACTTGCGACTGAATTTCTTGCAAAAGATACAATTTGTGGTCAGGTGTTTGGACGGGAAAAGAAGATTCGAGAATTCGCATCGGAAAATGAACTTATCATTTTCGTCGCAGGCAGACATAGTTCTAATGGGAAAGTATTATACGATATTGTTAAGTCAGTCAACTCCAGGATTCAATTCATAGAAGATGTTCAGGAGCTTCAGCCGGAATGGCTTGAAGGAGTAGAAACTGTCGGTATCACCGGTGCAACTTCAACCCCGCAGTGGTTGATGGAGAAGGTGAAAGAAAAAATTGAAACGTTGAAGAACACGATAAATTTAAAAAGTAAACAGCCATCTGTAGTTAACGAACTAATCACACACTAAATAAACGCCGAAGAGCGTTCTTCGACGATGTGAAATGGTTGGCATCGAAGAAAGCGTAATTCGGTTATTCCTGCAAACGCGGGAAGCAGTTTTTGGAGGTTGCATGTCAGATACAAATAATTCTACAGAAAAATTCGAGGAAAGCGGGTATTCGGAAGAAGAATACAAACAACTTGAACAGCTTTATTCCGGCACGATGGGCAAGATAAATGCCGGCGAAATCGTCAAAGGGCGCGTGGTTCACATTGGCGATTCCAACGTTGCAGTTGATATTGGATTTAAATCGGAAGGTAACGTATCGGTAAGTGAGTTCCCCAAAATTAAGGAACTCAAGATTGGCGATGAAATTGAAGTTTTCCTCGAAAGTATTGAAGACAAGGATGGCCAGCTCGTTTTATCGCGTAAACGTGCTGATTTCATGCGCATCTGGGAACGTGTCGTCAAATCATTTGAAACAGGGGAAGTGCTTAAAGGTAGATGCGTCCGCAGAACAAAGGGCGGAATCGTTGTCGATCTTATGGGATTAGACGCTTTTTTACCTGGTTCGCAAATCGATGTTCGCCCCGTTCGCGATTTTGATGCTTTCATCGGACGCGAAATGGATTTCCGTGTGGTCAAAGTCAATCATCCATCAGAAAATGTTGTGGTAAGTCATAAAATATTGGTTGAAGAAGAACTTGCCAGTCAGCGCAAAACCATTCTTGATAGTCTTGAGAAGGGTCAGATTCTTGAAGGTCATGTAAAAGCGATCACCGATTTTGGTGTGTTCGTTGATCTTGGAGGTGTTGATGGCTTAGTTCACATTACAGATCTTTCATGGGGTAGAGTCAGTCATCCATCGGAGATTGTAAAACTAGATGCAACGGTCAACATTGTCGTACTGGATTTTGATGCGGAAAAGAAGCGCATATCACTTGGAATGAAGCAGCTTCAACCGCATCCTTGGGAAAATATTGAACAGAAGTATCCTATCGGCACAAAAATTACTGGCAAAATAGTTTCTCTAACGGATTATGGTGCATTTGTTGAAATTGAAAAAGGCATCGAAGGTCTTATTCACATTTCAGAAATGAGTTGGACGCAACACATCAAACATCCATCGCAAGTCGTTTCTATGGGACAAATGGTGGAAGCGATTATTCTTTCATTAGATAAAGAAGGAAAGAAAATATCACTTGGTATGAAACAGCTCGAACCGGATCCGTGGACGACTCTGATGCAGAAATATCCTATAGGTTCCAAGCATATGGGCACAGTTCGTAATCTGACGAATTTCGGTGTCTTCGTTGAGCTCGAAGAAGGTGTTGATGGACTTGTGCATATTTCTGATTTATCGTGGACGAAGAAAATTCGTCACCCGGGTGAAGTAGTTAAAAAAGGCGATCAGCTCGAAGTGATCGTGCTTTCTGTCGACATCGATCAACGCCGCATTTCTCTTGGACATAAGCAAGTGAATGACAATCCTTGGGAAGCATTCGAGTCGCAGTACAAAGTTGGCACAGATGTAGAAGGCAAGATTGTTCGCATCATTGAAAAAGGTGTTATTGTGGAAATGCCGCTCGGAGTTGATGGCTTCGTACCACTGTCACAACTCTCGCATACTCCAGTTAAAAATATTGCTGAGTCTTTCAAAGTTGGTGACGATATTCCTTTGAAAGTGATAGAATTCGAAAAAGAAAGTAAAAAGATT
>JBEKLV010000119.1:0-8422 GCA_050008835.1 Bacteroidota bacterium
TGCTTCACCTCCTGATCTCATCAGTGAAACACCAGGCAATCTTCCGATTGATTCTGCTGCGTTTGCATCCGGAAGTTCTTGTATACGCGCGGATGAAACTATGTTCACAATATTTTGAGAAGACAACTGTTGATTGATGGCTGCATTTTGACCGATTGCCTGGGCTAAAACAACTACTTCTTGTCCTTCAATTGCCTGAGATGTTAAACGGAATTCCTTTTTAAGTTCACCATCTTCAGGAACTGTCACTTGTACGGTGATCTCCCGATATCCTATATACGAAATTTTTAATGTCTGCTGTCCTGCCGGTACACCATAGATAGTTACCAAACCATCAATATTTGCAGCAGCTCCCAAACTTGTATTTAGAACTACAACACTCGCTCCAATAAGAGGCTCATTTGTTCCTTTATCAATAACACGACCTTTGATAGTGCCAGACCCGGCAGCGTATAAAGATTGAAAGGTAAAAGAAAATGCTACTACTATAGCACAAACAAGTGAAGCTCGAAAACAAGATGTACCAATAGACATTTTATTCTCCTTACTTATGATTCTTGAAGAGTTTTTTATTTTACAGAAGCGTTCACAATCAGAAATAATTGGCTGAAAATATTTATCTTATCTGCCAAAGCAACTTGCCATCCTCATAAATAAGTGCAACGACGTTGAGGATTATATTTCAATTTCATATCCTCTGATTCAATTTTACTTCGATGAATTTAGTAATCTTTGATTATAACTTAACATTAAAAAATGTAAACGTTTACAATTTTTAAGAAAAAAATTTTCCGATCTCTCTTTTCTTGATTGTTTATTAAACTTTGAAATATTGCTGGGCAACGTTTTGTTTAAAATGCTTAATTAAAATATATATTGTTTTTCTCAAAAGTCAAGTTCTTTTTATTGCATTTTTAAAATCATTTGCAAAGCATAAATAACACCTTTAAAATAAATTACGATCACTGATGTCGCTCAACAGGATTGAGCGTTTCTGTTGGTAGCATTTCTGCAGTGAGCAAGGGGAAGAATAATGACATGCTCGAGACATGCAAAATTGTGTTGATCTATTTATGTATTCGATAAAGTTCGATGTTTTTTTGAACAATCTTTGCGAGTTTTGTATTTCCAGTTGAATTAGCAAGCGTGAGCGCGATGTTTGCCGTCCTAATAGCTTCTTGGAAATTACCTGCCTGTGCATAGGCGGCTGCCAGCAAATTTAACGGCTCTAGTTCATGATTATGAGTAAGTTCGCATGCTTTAGTAGAAAGCTGAATCGCTTCTCCTACATTACGAAGCCCTGGATCATTAGAAATTAATATTTCCGCTAAACCAATAAGTGATTGAACAGTATTTGGTTTAATGTTTAGCGCTCTGCGATAATAGACCGCAGCCTGATGTTTTTTACCTTGTTGAACTATAAGGCTCGCAACATTATTTAATGCAATGTAGTCACTAGGTTCTAATTTAATTGCATCAAGATAATGGTCGATTGCAAAGTCAACTTGTCCATGTGTAAGCATGATATCTGCAATATGCCTGTGAGTATTATGATCAGATTTTAACAATACCGCTTTAGTTAAATGCGCGCGCGCCTCATCATTTTTCCCTTGATCAAGAAGTGCTTGACCCAGTCTGATGTGTGAATCAGCCACAGCCGGATCAAGACGCACTCCCTTCATTAAATATTCCATACCCTCTTCATGCTTGCCGCTCTTCCAAAGAAAAAAACCCAGCATAGAGTTCGCGCTTCCATTCTTTGAATTGATTCGAACTGCTTCACGGCAATGTGTAATAGCCTCATTGAGCCTACCTTGACCGTCAAGAATAAACGCCATTTCAAGTTGTGCTTCCAAATTATCAGGATTTATTTTCAATGCTTTCTGGCATGCGATTTCGGCATTTTTGGAATCATCTTCCAACATATATTCAAGTGTGGCTCTTAAGTATGAGTTGTCATCCACAAATTGTGCTTTTATTTTCTTGATTCCATTTGGATCGATATTAACAAATTCAGGAATATTAGCAGCTCTATCTGAAGCTGTGAATTGTGAAAGCAGCACTGGAGGGCTACTATTTCCTTTTTCATCTATATGAGTGAGAAAAAGTTGAGTGTACGCTGAATTAACTTTTGAGGAAAATACAAGCCACTTCGAGTTTGGTGACCAGCTATGCCACGAATTCATGCGACCAGTATTACAGCTCAACCTTCTTGCCTCGCCTCCTTCTGCTGCGACAATATAGAGTTCACTGTCCTCCTGAAGCAGCATGAAGCTTTTGGCTTTACAGAATATAATCCATTTACCATCAGGGGAATATCTTGCAAAATAATTGCTCATCCCGTTATTTGATGCTCCTTTGAGAAGCTCTGGTTTGCCTCCCTTTCCGTTGTTGAATGGAATCCGCAATAGGTCGTACTTAAATAATCTCTCACGGCTAATAAATTCTCGACAATCATCTATGGTCAACAATACTCCTCCATTATCATGAATAGATTTAAGTTTGAATGCATTACTCCTTGCAAAAACTATGTATTTTCCATCCGGACTCCATGACGGATTACTTTGAACATATTTTTTATCATCTGCACCCGGCAATGCACGGAAGATCCCCTTTTCTCGAAAATAGACTGCCAGAATTCCCTTCACCGGGAAAAAAAGTTGAGAAAAGTTGAGATTTGGTACTGCGACAAATACCGATCTATCTTTTACTGTGCTAACAACATATTTGCCATCGGGAGAAACCTGAGAAAGAAGACCATATGTAGCTTCTTTATCTTCTCTTTTATAATCAGACCAAGTCATAATATTTTTCTTTTCAAGCGTCATTTCTTTCGCAGTCTGTACAATAGTATATGCACCTTTGTCGTTAGCGTAATCCACATCCATTCCGAGCAAAGAACCGTTTGAATTGAATGAATGGCAATTGCCACATACAGGTAGACTATCTAAAACGATTGGAGGTTGTTCCTTGGACGAGATTTCTCCGAATCTCCAACGGATGCGTGTTGGATCCTTTACTGCATTTTCAAATGGTAAGTTCACCTCGCGATAGAATATTGGAGCGCCAACTTTATCATTGGATGTGCTTATAGAAATACTTGCTTTCGAAAAGAATTTATTTGGACCATTATGATTGAATCCAAAAATATTTATCTTCGCTTTTTTTTCAATGGAAAGACTCTTAATAGTCAACCATTGTTCTTCAGAAGGCGTCCATTCCTTTGCCTGGCTGAGGAAAGTCATTCCTTTCTTGCTATCTTGAAAATTTATTGAGATAAGCCAGAAATCAGAGTTTTTGTTAGCATCTATCCATTCAAACTTTGGGGGTATAATCTCAGGAGGAAAGATCGTTTCATCTAGAGGATAATGGACCACTATTGGGCTACAATTTACATCTTCACTATATTTGATCAGAATTTCATCGCCCTGAAACGTTCGTGGACGAAGAAAAAAATAAATCGCCGATAAGACGACAATACCTACTGCCGTTCCTGTTAGTGTATACTTAATAGATTTACGCATGACACCCTACTCTCCTTTAAATACAGATAATTGTTTTAGTACTAATATTTATATTGAAAATACATTTTCTTTTTTAATGATTTCTTCTGCAATCAGTTAGTATTCTCAACAGCAACTATCGCATCTAATTCAAATAACAATTCATCCCGGCAAACATCAGCTATAACACATACAGCAGGCATATCCGCAAGCCCATATTTATTGGCCACTTCCTGATAAATTGACATATCTTCTTGTCGTTTCAGAAACACGGTTGCATGACAAATGTCCTTGAGCGATACATTTTCTTTGCTAATCAAAGCATCGACGATTTCGAATGTTTTTCGTATCTGTTCACGAGTATTACCGGGAAAGAGGCTTTTCCCTTGTTCATCGATGGATGCGGTACCGGATATTAAAATGCATTTTTTATTTGGTTCGCGGATAATGGTGGAACGGGAGAAAGCTGAGCCATAGCGATAAGCAGATCTTTGTTTAGTGCCATTGTTATGCATGACTTCAAGTTGAGCATCGGATCGTCTAATCACAGCCAGAATATTCATTACTGCTATTGCTCCTTTTGGATTATCGGCCTGGATGCCTGTACTTGCGGGAAGATAAATTTTTTCGCTAATTAAGCCTTCTGATTTTATTGGTAGAATGCCATACTCTGTGTATTTTGCATTTCGGATACTATTGAATTCCTTATACCAATTCAGCATATCTGAAATATAAATTCGAGTACACACAACATCTTTAAAAACAGCACCATACTTACGAAGTAATCTATCTGTTCTATCAAACATCCGACTAACCTGTTCTGCACGACTATTACCACTTGAATGGTTTTCTTTTAAACCATGAATATTTTGGAGCGATAAAAATGTTGCTCCGTTCCGATTCATTCCGCGCCCGCAGGGAACTCTATCTTCATAAATCGTCCATACTTTGTCTTGGAGCTGAGAGGGTTTAATGGCGCAAATCTGTAAACCCGACAATCCCATACCCCAGAATGGTTGTCCTTGAATATATGTAATTGGAAGTTCTTCATAAACTCCACAATCGCGTAAGACGTCTTCACGCACCTTAAGAATATTTGTTTGGATACATATACTCCCAAAAATTTTTTCCTGGACAATTTGAATTTCCGTTTGCTTAATGATGCTTGCTATTTGACGGTAAATCTCTCCACATGTTACAATGGGGTCTGCGTCCTTATCCTTTACAGAAGCGACCAGATAAACTTGTTCTGTCCCAATAGCGGATGTATAGATTGTGAAAGACTTATTTCGATAAACCTTACGATTATCCATAATTTTATTTTGACCCAATGTGGAGCAAGTCGATCACAAGAAAGGATTTTACTTTCATGACACATTCACTACCTGTACTCTGCGGATCCTATCGAAACTTCGCGTCCAAGATATGGATTTAGTCAGAGAAATCAAAGAAAAATGGCAATTCTCTAAAGAATTCATAATCGTTTAGTGAAACCCAAAACCACATAATAGATTTTGAAAATAGACAACAATGGTTTTATTCATTTCTATATTCACAATTCTTTTTTCAAACATATCAGCATTTTTAAACAAACTTCTCAAATAAATTCCAATAATAACTTGTTCAACCTTCAACTTTATCTAAAACAGTTCCTCGATAGACAGTAAATATTTCATCCGGGAATTATTTTACAAGATAAAACCGTTTCGCCGAGTTCACACCAGAACCTTTGATAGAAACAAAAAAAATACCGGAGGGGAGATTTTTTGAATTCTGGAAAATATCGATCGTGTTGATGGGTGGAAACAACCGGCGATTAAAATTTTCCAGTTGTCTGCCAAGTCCATCGAAAACACGGATGTTAACGTTGGCTAAAGACGGAATATTTATTTGCAGGTAAGGCCTCGAATCGGAATACACAACCTTGATCTCAGATGACGATTCGCTGCGTTGAGTGTTCTGGACTTGCGTGAGCGCGGGGGTATCAATAAATTTGACCTCGTACCGATCCAGCTGTTCCAATTCTCCGTTTGCTACAACCGTCAGTGGATTTTCAGTTTTATTGATCAGCATGGTTTTTTCCGAGGATGACAGCACCTCGACATCTTCCGAAGAGGACGTTGTGCTGTAAATCTGTGTGCCTTTTGAAAAATAGCGGTTGATACCTTCAACCACCCAATAATGACTCGACGGCTGGCCTCCAGCGGAATTATCCGTCTTCGTAAAGAGAAAATTATCGATTTCTCCTTCTTCTGGATTCCAGATCAGTCCGAGAGAAGCATTGTTTAAAATGGCGTTTAAGTAACATGATGCATGGTTCGCTGCGGTGAACTGTTGGTCAGATTTATCATCGCCGCCATAAAATTCTGAAATGACAATAGGAAGATCCGTCTTTTGGGAAAGTTGTTTGGGAATTAGGCCGAAATACTTTGTCAATTTCATCTTTTCGGTAAAGGTGTATTTGTTAGTATCGTGATAATCGATCAATCCATAGTCGTAACAGAAAAAGTCGGCGCCTTTTTTATTCTTCAACCAATAATTAATTACATCCCAATCCCTGTTACCGATAGGTTCGTAAGTGTCGCTTCCGTTCTTTCCCAGCGCCGCCCCGCCGTCACCTTGAATCGGTATATATGGGCCCCCGACTTTAGCGTAGGGGTGCACAGCTTTAACTGCATCGTAGACTGCATTATATAGTTCCGTATACCGAACATAATCCCAGTTATTGAGCGAGGCACTCCAGTATCCTTTCATTTCATTCCACACTTGGAAATATTCTACGTCAGGATAACGGGAGGCGATTGTCGCGCACAATTCGGCGAAATCTTCGACATGATTGTCTTGGACATCTTCTTCCATCGCCCAGTCGTCGGTTCCCTTCATCCACCCCGGCGCAGTACAGAAAGTGATCATCATCGGAGCACTGATGGAGCGCATTAAATTAACTCGATGGTCCAAGTCATTCCATGCGTAGACACCCGGCTGCGGTTCAGGATTTCCCACGCCCCAACCCATGATGTGTTGATTCTGAAAAGCGATGCCGTTCACCAACGGGTTTGTTGCATTTTTTACCGCCGTTGAATTGCCGTATTCCCAAAATCCACTCGTATAAGTCACACCGATTTGAAATTGGCTTTTCACCAATGGATTGTTCAAATCGATTTTAACTGTAACATCCTGGGCTGAAACAATAATAAATGATAATAAAATAATTAGAAATGTAAATAGCGTTTTCAAATTCGTCTTTCATTAAAAAATGTTATCCTTAATTCACTAACGATGCCCGAAACCTTTTTCCGCTTCCGTTGAAATTCTTTTCTCACAAAGCGTTTTTAATCTGACGTCAAAGATGGAAGCTTTTATATTGGTTCCTTCCAGGTCTATTCCGATATAATATTTTCGTTTAGTATTTTTTTTCCAAATTATCGGTTATTATTCTATATTATTAATGAAGTATAGGTCTCCTTAATTTTCCTGGAGGCCTATTCTTCCTATAACCGCTATATATTTATTGAAGCCGGCAGATAGATAATTGTTTATTCTTTTGTAACAATCTTATCGCCAATAAAAATTCGATAACCTTTTATTCTGCCGGTAACATTATTGCCTGCAATAGGAACATACTGGAATCCTGAAATTTCTTCTTGTTTACCCAAATCAATTACCAAATAGTGGGGATAATCCGGCTGTTTGTCGCTCCACTCCGAGCGCCAGTAGTTGAACGTTTGTCCGTCGATAGCATTTTCTGCACTTCCATTTTCTTTTGACAGCTCTTCGCTGCTAACGTAAGCGATTGTCCAATTCTGATGACTTATCGGTTTGCCGTCTTTGTCAAGAACATCCAGTTCCGCAATTGCAGCGGAAGGTTTTTGGTCAAAGGAACTGAGAGCTTCGAAACAGAAATATCTACCTTTAACAGAAGCAGACAAAGTAACAGTCTGCATTTTAGCTTCAGATATAAATTGTCCCTGACTGTTAGGCTCCATATTTTTTACGTCAAAATTTACATCCTGACGTTTGGAAAGAGTAAAATCTTTTCTGGGATGAAGTTCATTTAAAATAGGTTTATCCAATCCTTGCAGAACAGGCTCTTCAGGGCCTAATAAATCCAATACTAATACTTTATTGGCCCCTTGATTCAGCCATGGACCCGGGATATACATTGTTTGCGTAGGACCAATATCCCAAAAACGACCGAGGCAATGCCCGTTTACCCAGACGACGCCCTTTCCCCATTTTCTAACGTCAAGGAAAACATCGCCGACTTTATCAACATTGAATTTACCTTGCCAAATTCCCGGGACAGATTGCGCGGTTTCAGTTTTTTCAAACTTCAGATTATTCAACATATTATCGTCGTATGATAGATTGAATACCTGCCATTGTATACCCGATATCGGATTTTTGTCTTTATCTAAAAATTGTATCGGCGCAACAAGTCCCTTCCTGTCGTGAACTTCCGGCCCGAAGTTAATTCTACCCATGGAATGAACAAATATATCGATGATTGCTTCATGATTTCTTTGAGGAATTTTTATTTTAAAATTTTGTTTACGTCTGTCCATAACGCCGATCTTTTTACCGTCAACAAAAACCCACCCGAAATCGTGAACGGCATCTGCTTTAAATGTGTATTCAGGTCCGGCGGGTAATATAGTTCTATAAATAATGCTTCCTCTTGATTGATCGTAATTTTCCATTGTTTTGGGATTATCGGTAACAACGGGAGCCGGCAGGTTATTAAAGATTGGCGCAAACTCCGTCAACCTTACTGAAGGAAAAGAAGTAGTTGGATTAGGTGCAGGAGGATCCGGCAGTGGAGGTTCGCCCGGCATTAAGTATTTTGAAATTAAATTTTTTGTTTGGAAAAACTTATCCGTAGTCCAACCGGCTTCGCTTACCGGTGCGCCATAATCGTA
>JBEKLV010000012.1:0-28957 GCA_050008835.1 Bacteroidota bacterium
TCTCTTTTTGCTTAGTGCGCTTATGCATTAACTTAACCCGTTCAAGAAACGAGCGTGCGTAGTTATTCTTCGGATCGATCTCCAGTGCATGTTCAATTTCGATAATCGCTTCTTCGTAACGCTGGAAACGCGTGAATTCATCTGCAGTTCGTAGATGCTTGCCGATGCGCTCTTTTAATACCTGCGGATCAAGTTTCTTTTCTTCTGGCATAAATAATTTTCTGATTGATTCAAGACGCGGATAAAATTGTTAATGTTTATTTTTCATAATAAATCGAATGCGATGATGCGGGCGAACAATGGTTGGCAATTCATCTTTCTTCAGCACACTGATGGATCCGTCAACTTCTAAAACTGCAATGCCAACATCTTCAGATGTGGAAATGCCATGTTCACGAAGCACTTGTTCAAGTTCTTCGTCTGCGATGTGCTCTTTCTCCATATTCTTTTTGACTATCTTACCCTTGAGAATGAGCACTGTCGGCGTACCTTCAATTGCTGTACGCAATTTGCGCGAGCGAGAAGCAACGCGGGTCACGATTGCATTAGCAATTAATAACGTGCATGCCCCAACAACGCCACCGGTAAGAGAAGTATCTGGACCAGTCATTGCGTTCTGTACTGCATTTGCCAGAAGCAAAATAAGCACTAATTCAAACGACGCCATTTGCCCGACTTCGCGCTTGCCCGTAAGTCGAATTCCCACTAGCACAACCGCATAAACAATTAAAGTTCTTAGCGCAACTTCCAAAAGTGAAATATTAAATGTCCACATAGCGCTATCTATATTCCTGAATAATGAATTGACAAAATAAATTTCAATGATTTTGTTGTCTTAACAATCCAAACTGTGCAATCACCAGCGTCCCTAATTCCGTTTCCATCGATCGAGAGGCTAACAATTGAATAGATGTGTTTGCTGAGTACCATATTCTAGAAATAGTGCCTTTGGCGAATTTAGGCGGTGGAACCTCGGCGAACGAATTTGTCGTACGAATGATTTCCTCTGTCGGCATGTTTCCGGTAACAATAGTAAGTTGATTGGCTGTATCAGGATTCATGGCGGCGATCAGTTTTGCGCACTGTGCCTGCTCATTTGCCGTTGCTTTGGGTGGCAGTTGCGTGCTTACAACGATAAGCGAGCGTACCCCGGCATCAACTGTCGCCTGCAATGCCGTCTCGATGCTTCTTGGTTTCACCCGGTCCCATGAAAAATTCTGGTGGGAAAGAATAGGATACACACTGAAAATTGCATTTCCAGTTTGCCTGCCGGAGATATTCAGCATTTCGCCGAAGACATTTCGCCACTCGGTCTTTGCAGAAAGTTCATTCACAAAATCTACACGTGACGCGATACCGGGATAACGCGAAATTCCTTGTACTGCAAGAATATCAACTTGTTCGTTCTGAAGAATTTTTACCAATTCTATTATATTTTTTCGTTCGATTCGCTTCTTCAAATTGGCAAGATTAATGCTTGCGATCTGAATTGTGATCTCGGGTTTATTTCGTATCGCTTCCTTCTCGGCTTTCGGCGGCGTTGTGCAACTGCACAAGAACAAAATTGCTAATGTAAGTATAAATGCTTGTAAGCTGATCGTCTTCAATAGGTTAGTTAAAAAAGGATTTAGTGAGATATAAATGATTCGCTCCTTCAATTCACAATATAGACGTGCATTGTTTTATTTATTTTTTGTTGTAAGATACATTTTCAACGGGTCGAATACAAATTCCGTCCAGCCAACTTTATGACTTTGTAATTCGCTGTCATTTGGAAAACCTGAGTGTTTCAAGGTGAGCTTCGTTCCGGTTTTTGTTTGTGTGAAGTGACACGTTACGATAGATGCTTGTTTTTCCTTCGCCCATTCCGATGGCTTCCATGTGAAGGAAAGCCGTTTGCCTAATTCATATGCGAGTACTATTCCTTTTACCCATCCATCGAATAGTTCCATTCTTCCACCGATAGTCGGTTGTACTTTTCCGTTCTGACCACTCCATACGGCTATCTGGCGTGCATTTGTGAGAGCCGTAAATACGGTTTCAGCAGAAAATGGAAACGATGCAAAGATAGTGAATGATTTTGCTTTCATTGTCCGTCCTTTGATGTTCATTCTCGTTTACTGTAGAAACGATCTAATGATTAGTGCTTTTGTTTTATTATATCTATTTGTTTGGATGCACACTCTGGACAAATACCATGTGTTACCGCGGGTGCTCCGCTATCGCGGAGATATTCTTCGATAGGTTTCCACTCACCATTTTCTGAACGATATTTTTTGCACCATGCACAAAGCGGAAATAAGGTCTCCAAATCTTGAATCCGCTTTTTTTCCTTTTTCTGGAACTCGATTGTTTTAAGAAATCCATAAATTAGAAACAATATTCCTAAAACATCACAAATATTGCCAGCATTTGTCATAATTAAATCGAAACTTTCGCGTTTCCAACCAAGCGGAGTCGAGGCGTAGCGAGATATCGATAATTCGAGGATAATATCCGCAATTCTGCCGAAAGACAAGAAAACGGTAGCAATCAAAACTGGAATTAAAGATTGAAACTGTTTACGTTCTCTCCACAATAAAATAAATGTCCAGCAAAGCAGGAAAAAACTAACAACATCAGGCAAGGAAGTATAATTCATATAACCTCAGATCGGATAATTAATGATATAAAATATGTCATATCCATTTACCGGCAATTTTTGTACTGCATTTGGAACACCTTTCGTTCGAAATTTGGTTTCGCAATACCTGGAATCCTCGACGCTCGATTAGCAATTCATTGCAGGAATAACAGTAAGTATTCTCATAGTTGCGCGTCTGTCCCGGACGATTGCCCGTATAGACAAAGTGCAATCCTTCTTTGTATCCAAGTTCCGCTGCACGAATCAGCGTGGAGATAGGAGTGAACTCTTCTCCCGTCATCTTATATTCTTGATGATATGCAGTCACGTGCCATGGAATATCAGGCGAGATAGAGTGAATAAATTTGGCAATGTCTGTCAATTCTTCGTTTGAATCATTAATTCCAGGAACAACAAGCGTAACGATTTCTATCCACTTGCCACGCTTGTGCAGAGATTTGATTGTGTCAAGCACGTTTTTCAAAACTCCGCCCATTTGTGCATATGCCTTTTGGCGGAATGATTTCAAATCAATTTTATACAAATCAATCCACGGCTGAAGATAATCGAGTACCTCCGGAGTGGCGTTGCCGTTTGAAACGTATGAAGTAACAAGCCCAGCAGTCTTTGCAAGTTTGAATATTTCTACAGCCCATTCAGTTGTGATGAGCGGTTCATTATAGGTGCTGGTGACAATTGGTACTTTATGTTGAAGAGCAAGATTAACGATTTCTTCGGCATTGATTACTTGGATAGAAGAAACGGCATGAGGATCGCGCAGAGTTTGTGAGGTTATCCAGTTCTGACAGAATGAGCAGTGATAATCGCAACCAAGCATACCAAAACTTAATGTATGAGACCCTGGATATGCGTGAAAAAATGGTTTCTTTTCTATTGGATCAATCGCAATACCGGAGACATAGCCATATGGAACAAACAGTGTTCCATGCCGATTGAATCGAATCCTGCAAATTCCATCTTTGTCCGGTGGAATTTTGCATCGATGTCCGCAAGCAAAACACTGCACCCAGCAATTCGGTAACTTGGTGTATAGTTCGCCTTCTTTCGTGTGTTCAGCAAGGATTTCTTTCAAAGTAACTTCAGGCATTACTCACCTCGCCAGTAAGGTACGGTGAATGGTGTGTGATGTCAAGCCTAACAGTTGTATCTGTGAATCCGCCGTTTAGTTGTTTCTACATAGGAATAGAATAAATGGAACCTCTTAGCACCGCTTCGTTGTTCAGTAATTGATTCAAATTGATATTATTATAAACCACAGTATGCAAAAACAAAAACTCATCGTTATCTCGTCTGTTCTCGTAGATGTTATCGGATTCGGCATTGTCATTCCTATTCTGCCGTTCTATGTGACTGAATTCGGGGCTTCGGCGGTCACTGTTACTTTTTTATTTGCGACATTTTCATTTTTTTCATTCCTGAGTGCGCCGCTCCTGGGAGCGTGGTCAGATCGAATCGGACGGAGACCAATTTTTCTTCTCAGTGTTACCAGCACGGCAATAGGCTGGTTTGTGTTTGCGAGCGCTAATTCTCTTTGGATGCTTTTCCTTGGACGCATTATCGATGGATGCGCTGCAGGAAACTTCACAACGGCGCAAAGTTATATGGTAGATCTTGCGAAGGATGAAAAGGAACGTTCCGCAAATATTGGACTTATTGGAGCCGCATTCGGTTTAGGATTCATTTTAGGCCCTTTGATTGGCGGTGCGTTAAGTAAAGTGTCGCATGCATTTCCATTTTGGATCGCGGGTGCGCTTGCCACAACAAACGCTATCTCTGCATTTTTCTTTTTGCCAGAGACACACCATAAACGCGACGCGCACAGTCCGATGAATTTTAATCCACTCGCACCACTTATGCGAGCAGCACGAGATAAAAAAATGCGCCCGCTTTATTTCACCTGGTCATTTTTTGCCTTTGCCATTGTGACAAGTCAGACAGTCTTTGGCCTGTTTGTGAAAGATGTGTTTGGATTCAGTGCATTTCAAACCGGGATGATGTTCACGATGGTCGGTGTGATTGTTGTGATTAACCAGGGCTTTCTACTCAAGAAGTTTTGGCTGGAAAAATTTTCGGAGGGGAAGCTTGAAATTATTATGCTTATAGTACTAGCGATTTCCTCTCTCATGGTCTCGACAGAAATATTACCGCTATTTTATTTGAGCTTTCTTGGTTCAGGAACAGGCCAGGCTATACTCCGCGTTGTTATTACCAGTCAAGCTGCAGCTGCGGCTGATCCTTCAAAGAAAGGAGAGACGATGGGAATTCTCTCTGCGCTGATGTCTGCATATATGGTGATGGCGCCGATTCTTTCTGGCTTTTTGTACGAGATTCATCATTCAGGCCCGTACATCTTGTCATCTGTGTTATTAGTGCTCGGGGTTTATTTTGCGCTGATGTTCAAGCAGCGAAGAAAAGTGGAAAGCGTACAAACAAATGCCTCTTTGCTATAACGAACACTTAGAAGATAGCAGCTAGTGATTGGGCGACATTCATTGATTTATGTGAATAATCTTTGCTCCGTCAAACCCATTGAACCTGGTTGACGAAGCAGTACTATATGCACCGATGTTTTCCGTAAAGAGAAAATCCCCGACTTCCAAATTTGCCGGCAGCTCCGCTGACAAAGTGATTTTATCAAAACTATCACAAGTAGGTCCGACTACTGCACAGATTTCTTTTTCACCTTCTTTAAATGCGCTGAAATTAGGAATCCAATGATCGTACACCACTCCTGAAAAAGTATGATACACGCCGTCATTAATGTGATAGAATATTTTTCCATCCCTTCGTGCTTTGCCGATGATTTCCGAAACCAAATTGGCGGCGGTTGCGACAATGAATCGTCCGGGTTCGGCAAGAATTTCAATATCGTCTGGGAACAGCCTCTTAAATTCTGAATTTAATAAAGAGGCAAGAACTTTAAACTCCGGTACTTGCAAATCATACGGAACCGGAAATCCACCGCCAATGTCTACTAGATTCAGATTAAATCCCTTTTTACGAGCGTCATTGAAAATTTCTGAAGTGATAGCAAGCGCTGCTGTAAAGTTATCGAAATTTGTGCATTGACTGCCTACGTGAAAGCTGATGCCTTCAACTTTTAAGCCTATATCGAATGCCTGTTGGATTAATTTTTGTGCGTCGGTAGGTTCAGCGCCAAATTTTGAACTCATTTCAACTTGTGAGCCGCTATCGGGAACTTTCAGCCGCACGACTAATCCTGCAGTTTCGCAATGGTCTTTTAGTTTTTTCAGTTCATCGATGTTGTCATATGTAACCAGTGGTTTGTATTGCTTGATCTTGCTCAGTGTTGCTTTGTCTTTGATCGTGTTGGAAAAAATTATCTTGTCCCAGACAAAATGCTTTTTATCTTTTTTGTCGAAATGCTTTATATACTGATACACCTGCATGAATTCGTTGTAGGATGCAACATCAAAACTTGATCCTTCTTTGAACAAAGTCTCGATAATCTGCTGAGTGGAATTTGCCTTGACTGCGTAATAACACTGAACCCGAGGCAAGTGCTTTTTAAATGTCCGATAGTTTTCCCTAATTTTATCGTGATCGAGTACGAACAGCGGGGTGCCATACTGTTCTACTAATTTTAGAAATCCATCTTTCATCTACACATTATCCTTAACGCAATTTATCGGAGTCTTTTCTTCGATAAATCAGATTAAACAAAAAGCTTTTTAATCAAAGATCTAAGTTCTTCCACTTCTTTATTATTTTCAAGATACGATTTAATCAGCTTTTTCCGCAGTTCCTCTCCACGATCGTATAGCCGTTTTAACTTCTTTGGCTTTGTTGTTTGTATTACATAAGCTGCCATAAGCGGAAAAGCAACAGTTGAGTCTAAATAAGCAGTGACCGTTTCGTCAAGTTTAGTGGGATCTATTTTGCCCCAGCTTGCCGCTTCACTTGGTGGTGCACCGGAAAGGCCGCCAGTATCCGGACGTGCATCGGTGATATTTATATCATAATCCTGACCTGCTTCAGGAATCATCAATACCTCCTGAATCTGTGGTTCGGTTTGGAGCATAAAATTCTTCGGACTTCCGCCGCCAATGAGAATAACACCGGTTTTTCCGTTCTCATATTTCTTTGCATTGAGAATAATTGCCGTTGAATCATTCACATCTATGCTCGGATTGATCTTGAGTTTGAATTTATCAAGCATTCCTGAAGCTTCAGCAAGTAATTCCAATCCAGCCACATTCATACCAATTGTCGAATCGCCGGGGGAGGATGTGAAGACTGGAATACCATTTCGATATGCGGCCGCGAGAATACTTACCTGACCAATATTACTTTTCTGTTCGTGCTCATTAATTACTTTGCCAAGATGATAATAGTATTCTCTGGTTCCCATCTCCTTTTGGAATTCAGGGCGCAGCATGATTTTCCGCAGAATTTTATCTGTCTCCATCAACACATCTTGATAATCAAAAAGGATATCGTAAATTCTTGTAACACCTTTGTCGCGAAGATCGGCGTCATCCACATTATGGCTACCGCGGAATAACGGCATATTGAATGCAAAGTGGAGATCGTGGTACATATTCGCACCTGTTGCGGTGATCCAGTCTACAAAGCCATGATTCATCAATGGAATGATGGTTGATGGTCCCAACCCTGCCGGAGTCAACGCACCGGCTAAGCTTAATCCAATAGTCACATCTTTCTGTGAATATTTATCGCGCAGTAATTGACAAGCCGCTCTCAATCTTCCACCGTTGTATGCATCCATATTATCAATGACAGATACAAGAGTACTGTCTTTTGAAACTGGCTTAGGAAGAACCCGCTTTCCTTTTAGATATTTATCTTTGCCCGGACATTCTTTCTTATGATTCATAATCATTCCTCTGTCTGTATCATACCTGTTCACTTATCTTTGATCTTATCCAATAACTCTAAAGCTTCTTTTCTAAAGACATCGTCATCTTCGTCTTCTTTTGGCAAAGTCGCAATTTTTGTTAAGTGTTCGCGTGCTTTTCCATATTCATCCATCTCAACATAGGCGCGTGCACAATCGAGCCGGTACATAATGAAATTTGGGCGCAATTCAATTGATTTTTCATAATTTTTTATTGCATCATCCATATTTGCCCAACCGAGTCCGAGCGGCCACCGAATAAATTTCGGTTTCTCGCACACTTTTGCGTTCGTCCGTCCAAGAACATAATATGCTGCCGGCTCTGTCACGTCTAATGAAATAGCTTTTTCACAATCGGCCTTTGTTTGCTTCACAAGGTCTAAAGCATCCCAGATACCGCGAAAAAGAGCAATACGTCCGTTTGCAATTGCCTCGCGTGTGTAACCCATTGCCCCTTTTGGATTAGCCGTTGTGGCTTTCTTAGCAAAGTCTAGCGATTTCTCGTAGAATTCAAGTTGCTTTTGTTTTTCCGCATCAGTTTTAGTCGGGAGATGCTCGCCAATATCGACGTATGTGCGGCTGAGTCGCCAGAGGATTTCATAATCATTTGGCGAAAGAGAAAGTGCTTCATTGTACATGTCGAGAGCTTTCTGGTTCTCGAATGTTTTTTCCGAGAAGTTGTCACCTTTTGCAATTAATTGACCGACTCTGGTTGAATCACCAGCGAAGGTTGCTGCATTAACTTTGGTCACAGACATACAAAGACCAACAAAAAGAACAAGTAACATTAAACTGAAGATCTGTTTCAAGGTATGACCCTCCTTGACATTTGAATGAAAAATAATGCTAAATGAATTGCTGAGCAACAGTGAAGAATTTTGTTATGAATTTCGTGCTTGAAGCTTTTTAAGTTCGTCGCGCAGTTGCGCCGCTTTCTCGTAATCTTCTTTGGCAATAGCGTCGTCAAGTCGTTTTGCTAATTGTTCGAGCTTGGAAAGTTGAGGATTGGCTGGTTCTTCCTGTTCTGGTTTCGCGTTCGGTGGAATTGCTTTTTCTTCTCCGCCTTCAGATATAAATGATGCTTCAGCCATTACTTTTTCGGCAACATAAATTGGGGCACCGTACCGAACAGCAATCGCAATCGCATCGCTGGGGCGCGCATCAATTTCTTGTGTGTCAAGATTGATTCGCGCAAAGAACGTGCCATCACGCAACTCGCTAATCAATACATCAATCAACTCACCGCCAAGCAAGTCGATAAGATTTTTCATGAGATCATGTGTTAAAGGCCGCGGGGGTTTGATGCCCTCCATTTCTAATGCAATGGATTGTGCTTCGAATGCTCCGATAATGATAGGCAGCCGGCGTGTTCCGTTGGTCTCTTTTAAAATCAATGCATATGCCCCGCCGCTGGCTTGACTGCTGGACAATCCTAAAATCTCGACTTGAACTTTGTCCTCTGCAGACATATTATTTCCCAAGAAGTTTTTTTGTTTCCAGCGTTATTGCGGGAACGATAATAAACACATCAGCCACAATACCGTAGTCTGCAACCTGAAAAATTGGAGCGTCTTTATCTTTGTTTATTGCAACGATATATTTAGATGATGACATACCGGCAAGGTGTTGGATGGCTCCTGAGATTGCTGCGGCAATGTATAGTGATGGTGAAACAGTTTTTCCGGTCTGTCCAACTTGCTCACTATGTGGACGCCAGCCGGCATCAACAACGGCACGCGAAGCTCCGACAGCTCCGCCAAGAACACCGGCAAGGTCCTCGATCATTTTAAAATTCTCCGGACTTTTCATTCCGCGCCCGCCAGAAACGATGATATCTGCTTCTGCAACATCTATTTTGCCGGATGCTTGCGTTGTCTCGATTACGAGTGATGCAAAGTCTGATTCGGTAAGAGGAATATCCACAACCTCAACTGTTGCCGAAGTGCCAGTGCTTATTCCTGCGGGAAAAACATTAGGACGAAGTGTAAAAACTTTTACGGCAGAATTGATTTTTATCTCCGTCAGCGCTTTGCCGGCGTATACAGGACGTGTAGCAATAATATTACCACCATCGACTTTGAGTGCTGTACAATCTGAAGCAAGACCGGCATCAAGTTTCACAGCAACGCGCGGCGCAGAATCCTTGCCCATTGCTGTTGCAGGAAAGAGAATGATGTCTGCCTGTTCTTTCTTTGCCGCCTCCGCAATGATTTTGGCATAGGCAGTGGAGGAATACTTTCCAAGTTTCGGCTGTTGAACGACAAGAACCTTTGTTGCGCCGTATCCACCAAGTTCGCCAGCAATAGCTTGCACTTCATCGCCGATAACCAAAGCAATTACTTCCCCCTGCGTTTGATCCGCGATTGTCCGAGCGGTGCGTACAACTTCAAATGCCGACTTCTTTAGTTTATTGTCTCTTTGTTCTGAAATTGCAAGTATTTTCATTTCAAGTCAAAAGTAAAGAGTGAAAATTAAAAAGTGGTTTATTTTATCTCAATTCACATAATGAATATAATCAAATGACTTTCGCTTCTTCGTGAAGCAGGCGAACCAACTCCGGTACTGCGCTAACATCAGTTCCGATAATTTTTCCCGCATTCTTTGAAGGAGGTTTGTACATTGCCAGCACTTCCACTTTAACATGAGATGGCATAGGCCCTTTCTCTTCCATGGGCTTGTTCTTGGCTGACATAATTCCTTTGAGCGAAGGATAACGCGGTTCGTTCAATCCCTTTTGTGCCGTGATCACAGCAGGAAGCGTCGTCTGAACTTTCTCTTTGCCGCCTTCGATTTCTCGTTCGGCAGTTACTATACCGTTGGTAATTTCCAATTTCACCGCTACAGAAACGGAAGGCAGTCCCAGCATTTCTGCAACCATTGTTCCTACCGCCGAATTATCCGAATCGACAGACTGTTTACCGAAGAAAATAATGTCGGCAGAAATCTCTTTAAGGTAATCGGCAAGCGCGCGTGCGACTGCGAAAGAATCGCGATGTGAATCATCTTTCAAGAGGACCGCTTTATCAACGCCCATCGCTAATGCTTTACGTAATGTTTCTTTATGCGAGTCGCCGCCAAGCGATATAGCTATCACTTCACCAGTATTCTTTTCTTTTAGACGGAGACACTCTTCAATAGCATATTCATCATAAGGATTGAGAACGAAAGTAACTCCGGCATTATCAATATTCATTCCATCCGATGCAATATTGATCTTTGCCGCTGTGTCAGGTACGTGATTAATGCAAACTGCAAGCTTCATATTGGTAATTCGTAATTATTAATTAATGATTACTTAATTATTAAAATATGAAAGTTTTCGTAAACGAACAAGTCTCATCAACTATCGGCTCGTCGCTATCTATAACCATTGTTTGAGTAGAGATGGTTCCATGTTCCCGCCGCTGATGATCGCACATATCTTCTTACAGGATAAATTGAGAACATTGTGGAAGACAGCCGCCGGGGCAACTGCACCGGTAGGTTCGACAATAATTTTCATGCGCTGCATGAAATAACGCATCATCTCAATCACTTGCACATCAGTTACGGTGATAATGTCATCGACATAATTCTGAATAATTTCAAAATTGCGTTTGCCAACGGACTGAGTTCGCATGCCATCGGCAATTGTATTTGGCGGAGCGATGCGTACAATTTCTTTTTTCCGAAACGATTGCTGACAATCATTCGCCGGTTCAGTTTCTACACCGATGATCCTGATATTGGGGAAGAAATGCTTAGCGGCAACGGCACAGCCGCTAATAAGACCGCCGCCGCCAACGGGAACAAAAAGATAATCTATTGAACCAAGTTCCTGTGCAATTTCCAGCATAACAGTTCCTTGCCCCGCAATAATTTTATCGTCATCGAAAGGAGGCACCATAGCATAACCAAATTTGCTCTGTAACAATTTTGCTACACGCTCTCTATCATCAGAAGAATCTTCGCAGAATATAACCTCGGCGCCATATGATTGGGTCGCATCGACTTTTATTCGGGAAGAATTATTCGGCATAACAACAACTGCTTTTATATTTAACAGCTTGGCAGCAAGCGCCACTCCCTGTGCATGATTGCCAGATGAATGTGCCACAACACCCCGGTCCTTTTCATCTCGTGTGAGCGAGGTAATTTTATTGTAGGCCCCGCGAATCTTGAACGCACCGACTCGCTGAAGATTCTCTGCCTTGAGAAAGACTTCGTTGCAGCATCTTTCGTTCATGCTACGAGAAGTAAGAAGAGGGGTTTTATGCACTACATCTTTGACTATAGTATAAGCTAATTCAATATCAGCAAATGAAATCATAGAAATTTCGTCATTTTATGCAATTGCAAAGTAGAAAAAAGGATTTTCTTTGACAAGAGAAAAAAATACTTGACACTCTGGAAAAAATTCTCTAATCTTTTATCAGAGTAAAGTATGAAAAAACCAAGTATAAAAGAAGTCAACGATCTGTATAGTGCCATTCTCCAGCTCAATTCACTAGATGAATGCCGTCGATTCTTCCGCGATTTGCTGACAGAATACGAAATTAAGGAATTCGTAGAACGATGGAAGGCAGCGAAGATGCTGGCAGAAGGTATCCCTTATACACAAATTGAAGCTGAAACAGGGTTAAGTACACGTACTATCGCACGTGTCGGAAGATGGCTGAAGAAGGGTAAGGGCGGATATTCGATGATGTTGAAACGAACGACAAAACAATAAATCATTTTTTTTGGACCAAACACTTTATCAGGATAAAGTATGCTAGCGACAAACGGAAGAATGAAAATAGCGATTCAGCGCAATGGACGTCTCACTGAAGATTCAGTGTCATTGCTGCGTGCGTGCGGATTAAGTTTTGAATTTCAAAAGCAAAGTCTCTACTCACCTTGCAATAACTTCGACCTGGATGTGCTGGCCATTCGGGATGATGATATTCCAGAATATGTGCAGGATGGTGTTGCGGATCTCGGTATCATCGGAGAAAATGTATTGCAGGAACGGAACGCTCGCGTCCATTTTCTTGCGCCACTAGGATTCGGAGGATGTAAACTCATGATCAGTGTGCCGCAGAGGTCTGCTGTTCGTAAAATTTCAGATCTTAATGGTCAACGCATCGGCACAACGTATCCAACAATTCTCAAATCGTTTTTAAAAGACAACAAGGTACGAGCAGAAATTGTTGAGTTGAGTGGTTCGGTCGAGTTAGCTCCGAGTCTTAATGTTGCTGATGTTATTTGTGACATAGTTTCAACCGGTACGACAGCAAAGATGTATGGTTTGCGCACATTCTGCACTGTATTGGAGTCACAAGCGGTGTTGGTGGCAAATCTAGCATCGATGCGTGATAAGAAAAAACGCACAATTATCGATCGACTAATGATTCGCGTGCATGGTTCGCAAGAGGCAAGAGGTAAGCGTTATCTTATGATGAATGCACCGGCCGATTCTGTTTCGAGATTGAAGCGCGTTATCCCGAGTTTAAAAAGTCCGACAGTGGTGCCGCTTGCAGAAACCGGAATGGTGGCAATTCACTCTGTAGTGGCAGAAGATGTATTTTGGGATGTGATGGAAAAACTTAAAAAAGCAGGTGCCAGCGATATTATTGTAGTGCCTATTGAAACAATTATCCGATGAAAATTTATTCTGAAAATAAGTTGACTAAGGAAGAACGCTTTACAATTCTTCGGCGCCCAAGCGCACGGCAAAGCGATACCGGACGTATCGTCCAAGAAGTGTGCCTTACAATCAAACAATGCGGCGACGAAGCAGTGCGGACGTATAATAAAAAGTTTGATAAAGCAGAAGTGCAAGAGCTTCGTGTGTCAGCAGAAGAATTTGAAGCGGCAAAAAAATCACTCGCGCCCGATTTTATAGCCGCATTAAATACAGCAGCAAAAAACATCCGCAATTTCCATAAATCTCAGTTAAATAAAACACAACAGATTACAACGATGGAAGGTGTTGTGTGCTGGCGTGAGGCGCGCCCCATTGAACGGGTTGGTTTGTACGTGCCCGCTGGTTCGGCTCCGTTGCCGTCAACAGTATTAATGCTTGGAATCCCTGCAGTACTCGCTGGATGTTCGCAAATTGTTTTATGTTCACCGCCGAAGACAAATGGTTCTATCGATCCGGTTGTGCTCGCAACCGCAGCAATAATTGGAATTAATGAGGTGTATAAAGTAGGTGGTGCACAGGCAATTGCTGCAATGGCATACGGAACAGAAACTATTCCCAAGGTTGACAAAATATTCGGTCCTGGCAATCGCTACGTGACTGCTGCAAAACAGTTTGTTTCGACCGATCCTGAAGGCGCAGCAATTGATTTACTTGCCGGGCCATCTGAGGTTTTAATTCTTTCTGATGAAACAGCGAACCCCGATGTTGTAGCGTATGATTTACTCTCCCAGGCAGAGCACGATGCTGATGCGCAAGCCGTTTTGGTAACAACGAGCGAATTGCTGGCGAAGGAAGTGCTGAGTATCTTGCCTCAGAGAGCATTAGAATTTTCACGGAATGCAATCGTCGAATCATCGTTGGAACACAGTTATATTCTTGTTGCCAATTCACGCGAGTCTGCTGTAAGGTTTTCTAATGATTACGCGCCAGAACATCTCATTATCAATATGCAAAATGCAGAAGCAATTGTTCCATCGATTATGAATGCTGGTTCTGTGTTTGTGGGCCCATTTGCTCCAGTCACGGCGGGAGATTATGCATCGGGCACAAACCACACACTGCCTACCGGCGGAACCGCTCGCTGGGCAAGCGGTGTATCGCTTGATAGTTTTCTGAAAAAAGTTACGTTTCAATCTATTACAAAATCTGGTCTTGAAAGTCTGGAACCAACATTGACCGCGTTTGCGTCGGTTGAGGGTTTGCAGGCGCATGCACGCGCTGTCACATCGCGACTTTCAAAATAACGGTTTGATCAAATGAACATAGAATCACTTATTCGAACAAACATCCGCGCATTGAAACCGTATCACAGCGCCCGTCAGGATTTTCTATCAGGGATACTCCTTGATGCCAACGAGAATTCGTTCGGAAGCACTCTAAAAGATGATGGTCTATCTCTTAACCGTTATCCTGATCCGTACCAGCGTGAACTACGAACCGTCCTTGCCAATATAAATGGCGTTGCAGTGGAGAATATATTTGTTGGCGTAGGATCAGATGAAGTGATTGATCTGCTAGTGCGCGTTTTTTGTGAGCCGAAGCGTGATTCGGTTATTCTCTTGGAACCGACGTACGGAATGTATCGCGTAGCTGCCTCGATCCAAGATGTTCAGATCCGTTCGTGCTTGCTGACCGATAAATTTCAAATTGATCGTGATGCGGTGAAGAGGACATTCGATACAACGACAAAACTTATTTTCTGTTGTTCACCAAATAATCCGACAGCAAACTTATTGTCTTCGGAAGATATTATTGCATTGTGTCAACTTGGGGCCATGGTTATTGTGGATGAGGCATACATGGATTTTGCACAATCAACGTCGATGGGAAAACAAGTGCTCATACATCCTAATCTCGTTGTGATGCGTACGCTTTCAAAAGCTTGGGGATTAGCAGGAATTCGTCTCGGGTACTGCATAGCCGATCCGATTGTTGCGTCTTTTATGCTGAAAGTCAAAGCGCCATATAATATTAACGCACTAACAAGCCGGGCAGCGCTTCAAGCACTTCGAAAAGAGAAAAAAGTACGCCGAACGATCAATTCGATTGTAAAAGAGCGCGAATGGCTTTCTACTAACTTGGCGGCTATGCCGTGCATTGAAAATGTTTTTCCGTCTGATGCGAACTTCATTCTCGTTCGATGCAAAAATGCAACGGCACTTTATGAATATTTAGCAGCGAAGAAAATTATTGTTCGTAATCGCAGTACAGAACCGCTTCTGCAGAATTGTTTGCGTATCACTGTTGGTACAAGACAAGAGAACAAACAATTGACTCGAGCAATGAAGGAGTATTGTGCATGAAAGTTATATTTCTTGATCGTGATGGCACTATTATTGCGGAACCGCCTGATGAGCAAGTGGATTCTTTAGAAAAGCTTGAATTAATTCCCGGTGTAATTCAAGGACTGCGTCTTCTGCAGGAACGTGGATATGTTTTGGTCATGGTATCGAATCAAGATAATCTTGGATCTTCAGCTTATCCGAATAAAAAGTACAAAATCGTTCAGAATAAATTAATGCGGTTGCTGAATGGCGAGGGAATTCAATTCAACGCCGTGTTCATTTGCCCGCATGGTGCAAATAAAAATTGTGCGTGTCGGAAACCCAAGACGGGTTTGGTAGATGAATTTATTCGCACAAATGAAGTCGATCTTTTGCGTTCGTTTGTATTTGGAGATCGCGAAACGGATGTCAAGCTTGCTCGCAATATTGGCTATAAAGTTGTTCGCTTAACATCCGATAAATCAACGCGTGCCGATTTTAAAACAGAAAGCTTTATTGAAGGATGTCGTTACATTATTAGATCAGAGCGTTCGGCAACCCTTAAGCGAAATACATCAGAGACAAAGATTTCAGTGGAAGTGTGCTTGGATGGCACGGGTAGATATAAAGTAAATTCTGGTATAGGTTTCTTCGATCACATGCTTTCTTTACTGTCGAAGCATTCCGGTATAGATATGAAAATCAAAATGCAAGGCGATCTTCAAGTAGATAAACATCACAGCGTCGAAGACACAGGACTGGCACTTGGCGATGCAATCCGGCAAGCGCTTGGTGATAAACGTGGTATTGAGCGGTACGGATTTCTTTTACCAATGGACGAATCATTGGCACAGGTTGCGCTGGATTTGGGCGGACGGCCGTTCTGTTCATTTAATGCGTCATTTGGACGCGAAAAGGTCGGTGAATTTCCAACGGAATTAGTGGAAGATTTCTTTCGCGCATTTGCCGATGGCTTGCGGGCAAATCTCCACATTACTGTTGCCGGCAGAAATGATCATCACAAAATTGAAGCGATCTTCAAGGCAGTGGCGCAAACGCTCCGGCAAGCAGTAGCACAGAATGAACAAAACGCTGATGTACTCCCTTCAACGAAGGGCGTATTGTGATTGGGATCATCAATTACGGTGCTGGCAATATTCGATCGGTAAGCAACGCACTCAATCGGCTCAGTATGCCACATTTTGTCTCTAACAATAGTGATGAACTTAATAAAGCTGATAAACTTATTTTTCCGGGAGTTGGTGAAGCACGAAGTGCAATGGACGCACTTATGCGCGCCAGACTTACTAATTGGTTAAAAGAAGTCACTGTTCCATTTCTTGGTATCTGCCTAGGAATGCAATTGTTATTTAAACATACGACAGAACGTGCAACTGATTGTCTCGGTATAATTTCTGGTACAAACGAGCGGTTCAATTGCGGGCAGTCTCAACTAAAGGTACCACATATGGGATGGAACCAAGTTCAGCAGAATGGAAAAGACCCGTTATTCTCTGGAATTATTTCTGGTGAGAATTTCTATTTCGTCCATTCTTATTACGCGCCGATTGTGTTGGCAACTATAGGCACAACGGACTATGGGGTACAATTCACATCGGCGATGCACGAGAAAAATTATTACGGTGTTCAATTCCATCCTGAAAAATCCGGTAAAGCTGGATTGCAAGTTTTAAAAAATTTTGTTGAGCTATGTTAATAATTCCAGCAATTGATATTATAGATGGCAAATGCGTTCGCCTACGTCAAGGTGATTACGAACAGAAAACTGTTTATGTCGCATCGCCTGCAGAAGTAGCAAAACAATTTGCGGATGCTGGATTTACGTTTCTGCACATTGTGGATTTGCAAGGAGCAAAGGAAAAGAAGATTGTAAATTGGGATTCCATCGCATCGGTTATCGCGGTACCGGGATTACAGGTGGAAGTCGGAGGCGGCATTCGCACAACGGACGACATAAAGAAACTGATTGAAATTGGAGTATCGCGTGTAGTCATCGGCAGCGTGGCAGCAAAGTCACCTGAATTAGTGGAATATTGGATTAAGCAGTTTGGCGCCGGAAAGATTGTTATTGGAATGGATGTTAAAAATAATTCAGTTGCCATCAGCGGGTGGTTAGAAGACAGTCATCGTGCACCGATGGGGTTTGTACTGGATCTGGCGAGACGCGGTGCGAAGATATTCATTTGCACAGATATTTCGCGCGATGGTATGCTCGGAGGTGTAAATATTGATTTTTATCAAAATCTCAAATCAGCTTTCCCAGACCTATCTATTATCGCTTCAGGAGGCATCTCGACACTTGAAGATGTGCAAGTACTAATGAAAGTAGACCTCACTGGAGTTATCGTCGGCAAAGCCATCTACGAGAATAGGTTACCAATCGAAGAACTTGCAAAGATAAATGGTGCCGTATGTTGACGAAACGTATCATTCCGTGTCTTGATGTGAAAGATGGCAGAACAGTGAAAGGCACGAATTTTTTACAGTTACGTGATGCAGGCGACCCAGTTGAGTTAGCCGCCCGTTATTCAGATGAAGGAGCCGATGAACTTGTGTTTCTTGATATTAGTGCAACTCTAGAAGGACGAAAAACCTTTTTACAAATGGTCGAACGGGTAGCAGAAGCTATTCAGATTCCTTTCACCGTTGGCGGCGGGATTAGCACTTTGGATGATGCCGGATACGCTCTTGATGCAGGCGCAGATAAAGTTTCGCTCAACTCTGCAGCACTTGCACGCCCAGCATTTATTGATGAGGCAAGCATGCGTGTTGGCTCGCAATCCGTCGTTGTCGCTATTGATGTTAAAAAAAGCAATGGAAGCTGGACAGTCTGGACAAAAGCCGGCACGGAAGCTACAGGCAGAGATGCGCTTTTATGGGCAGACGAAGTAGTTCAACGCGGTGCCGGTGAATTGCTTGTTACATCAATGGATCGTGACGGAACAACGGCAGGTTATGATGTTGAGTTGCTTAGAGCCATATCGGATCGCGTCTCCGTTCCGTTGATTGCTTCAGGCGGTGCGGGCAGTAAAGAACATTTGCGTGATGCAATTCTGCTTGGTCATGCCGATGCTGTGTTAGCGGCGAGCATTTTTCACTATAACAAAATTTCAATTTCCGAACTGAAATCATTTCTTCACAACAATAATATTCCGGTGCGAATGTAATGGATAAATTGAACTTTGAAAAATTAGGCGGACTTGTTCCAGCTGTTATTCAAGATGCGCGAACGAACCAAGTGCTTATGGTCGGATTTATGAATCCAGAAGCGTTAGAAAAAACACTTGCCGATAAGAAGGTAACTTTCTGGAGCCGTACCAAAAAGCGTTTATGGCAGAAAGGCGAGACTTCCGGAAATTATCTTGAGTATGTTTCCATGCAAAAGGATTGCGATAACGATTCGCTTCTCATCAAAGCAATTCCGCATGGACCTGTGTGCCACACGAATCAATTTACTTGCTTTGGTGAAGATGAAACGATAGATGTGGGCGGTGTGCTGTGCAGGCTGGAAGAAACCATTCGCAGCCGTAAGCAAATGATGCCGGAAGGATCTTACACATCAAAACTATTCAAAGAAGGAACACCGCGTATCGCACAAAAAGTTGGAGAAGAGGGTGTGGAAGTTGCGCTTGCGTCAGTTCTTGGAGATAAAAAACGTTTCACAGAAGAATCTGCCGATCTTCTCTATCATCTTCTCGTGCTTTTGTGTCAACAGGATTTGGCGCTTGCTGACGTAATAAAAGAGTTACGAAGTCGGATGAAATAACTTCTTAAAATTCAAAAAAGCAAATCTTAAATATCAAATAAAATCAAAATAACAATTGCCATAAACTGTTTGATATTTGAATTTTGGAACTTGTTTGTGTTTTATGATCTGAGGTCTAGAATTTAATAATTACTCTTCGTGAACAAACTCATGTCCCGCATGCTGGAGCGCTTGCGTTGCCTTTACGAGATGTTCTTCCATCAAGAATATGTAATCGGAGCTGAAGGTAGAAACCGCAAATATACTGATCCCCGCTTCTGTTAATGGTTTTACAAGAGTGAAAAGAATGCCAGTTGTATTGGATGGAGTTTGCCCCGCGATGCGTATACATCGATATCCGATTTCTTGTTGACCATTATCCGGTGCCATAAACTCTGGACTAATAATGGTAAGGTCGTCATCTGTTCGCATTACGAAACACATCTCTCCCTTGGCAAAGACGGAAGGCAGTTCTGCAAACTGCGGCATTTTGCTGATGGTAAACTTTTCTTCTAGTAACTGTAGTTTCAACTTGTGGTCCATAAGCATTATTCCTGTCGAGGGCAGGGCGAATCTTTATAAATTGTGGTTAATCGGAAGATACGATTTCTCTATCAATCTCGCAAGGACATTTCGCACACGACTTTATTTAAATCTCGATTCTGAATAGCGGTAATTCCTGATTCTTCAGATGTCCGGAAAGCCGCTTTCGCTTTGGCTGGTCAATGTCAAAGTATGCTTTTAGCCGGTCTATATCATATCCAAATGGAAGAAGCAGTGTTTCCACTGCCCGTAGCGCAAGCTCGGTGTATTGCTCGATATCGTAGCCATCTTCGAACGCATAAAGCGCGATGGGCTTGGCCTTTTCCGGCTTTTTCTTTCCGGATTGGTCTATAATGATAAACTCTATTGATTCGCCAGCTGAAAGATGCACCCCCATCTCCTCTACCATCTTCGAAACAACCGCGCTGATACTGTTGTTGATGTATTCATCAGCCTCGTGCGTGATGTGACGTTTGAGAACTAGCTCCATCGGATTTGCGCGTCCACTTTGCAGGAGTGAAACAAAACCCCGAGCAACTTCCAGCACCTCTGGTACCAACGCCGATATTTCTTCAACATTTTTGGCGCTTGACATCTTATCTAGCATCGCTTTTTGCATGTTCTTGATGAACTTCGGCGTATCGCGGCGCCGCGCCTCAATGCCGCGCATTTTTAAATCGCCGTGCTTGTACCAGCCGACGTAATGATTCGCTGTGGTAATCATCGGGTCTGTTTTGGAAGCGGGAAAGAGAATCCAGTTGTAGATACCTTCCAGCGAAATGTTGATACAGACCTGTGCAGAGATTTCTCGGGCGAGTTCTTCGTAATCATTTTGTGTTGCGCCAGTTTTTTTCAGCCAAATGCAATCTATAATTCCGTGGAGAAGCCGGTAGCCGCGGCTCTCGGCGATTTCTTTTGCGGTGAGAATGATGTCACGCGAGAAGGCGTTCACTGATTCATGCGCTTCAATGCGCCCGAACCGCGCGTTCTTGTAGCCGAGGTACCCAAAACAGCTAACGAGCATCCACTTGAGCGCGCTTTGCCGGCAATCGTACCGCTTGAAAAGCACTTCATCTTTTCCCTTGAGTTCTTTTTTCTTCTGTTTGTAGTGCGCGCGCTTGGCAACGACGGCACGCAATGTTTCCGGCACAACTCCATTTCGTTTTTCACAAATCGTGTAACCAAGCTCCGGTACTGCATTGTTGTGACAACATCGACAGTTAATTGTTTCCGGCGAGATGTTATTGTTGACCATAATGCTTGGATACATCGATGCAAAATCGAGTTCAGCAACATCTTCATGATAGCCAAGCGGTGGATTGAAGATGAGTCCTCCGCGGTCGGCGAGCAGAAGTGTTGCGGCAGATTTGAATCCCTCCGGCTCGCGCTTCTTCGATGGAATAAGAACGTTGTTGCGATATGCCCACGAAAGCTGCATAGACGACATAGATGTGCCGATGCTTGCGCGCCCCTGCCGCTGTCCGCACATCTGCGTGAGGCGTGTCATTTCGAATAGGCCGTCAAGATCTGCCTCTGCAACAGTAAATGAATTGTGCGCATCCACGTGCCAGCGGCCTGCGAGCGTGAACGCACCGTCCTTATGAACAATCTTGCCGTACTGAAAGAAGCTGGATTCCTTCGTCGTGCCGAACTTCGCACTTGCATCTCTGTTGAGAAGCAATGGAATATTGAATTGCCTGGAAAGAGTAAAAAGTTTTGGCAGAAGAATAGCGTCGCCGTAGTCGGTTACTAAGATGTCTGGATCACAGCGGTAGAGGTGCCAGTTGAGTGCTTCCAGCAATTCTTTTGGAGAATCCTGCTCCAGCGCATACGTGCGGTTCTCATAGCTGATTTCTAATTGCAGGAATTTTTGGTACTTCGGCGGAATCCCGACAAAGTCGGGACTGTTGCGAATCTGCATGATGGAAAACGGCGGCAGCTCGTAGTCAACCGCTTCGCGGCTATCATTCAGACGCCAAAAAAGAAGTTTGCCATCGCCGCTAATTTCGTAATCGCCAAGTGCTAGCGGAAACAGCTGTGTTTCGTAGAGAAACTGCTGCTCCACGGAAACATCGGAATTGAAAAACACAAAATGAGGGAAGAATTTTTCATAATACCATACAACTTCTCTGAATCGCATCGGATCCCGCACGAACACCTGTAGCACATCAATAGAATCACCGGAGTAAATCTCTGTGCGTGTTGTCTGTGTGAATGAGACTGGAATCGGACATCGTGCGCCAAGTGCAATTGCGCGCTTTGTGTCGGATGCATTTAAATGAAGAAAAAAGTATGGCGTGAATTGCCGGGAGAAGTGCAGGCGATTGCCGTTGTGGTCAATAAACCATAGTGTCACTCCATTTTTAGATGGATAGACATCGAACAACCAGGCGGAGATAAATAATTGCGAATTGCGAATTGTTAATTTCGAATTTGTTTTTATCATACTACTTACTTAAAGACTCAACTACTCAACGACTCATAGGCTAAATTTCTAATCTCTTCATTTCCTCTTCCAGCCGTTTAATTCTTTTCTGCTGTTCCACAAGAATCGACATCATCATACTTTCGAATGGAACAGCGCGCATGGCGTAGAAATTTTCTGCCAGGTGCAATTTTGCCGCACGGAATATTTCATCAAACACTTCCTGATCTTCTTTGCGCAGTCCGCGGCGGAACTTTGACCAGCTTGACAATTCTGCGTCGATCAGGTTGGTGAAGGTTGGTACTGTCCGTCCCATAATTTGTTTCTCCTCTGGCGTTAAGCTGAACAGCAGGTGTTGTCTGCTGTGGTTCTAAAAATAGTTGAAGCTTGCCTTGTTCGTTGGTGTCGAGTTTATACACGCGGTCTACGCCGTTCTTCAGCGTGGCAAATAATCGATTGCGTTCTGGCGGGGCGACAGTCCTTTCTAAGCACACCAGTAAAAGTGAAGCGCCCGATGCTTTCATGTTCTGAAATGAAACCAGGAGTCTCTGAAGAATCTGCTGTACCTCCCGCAAGGAAGCTTGTTCGTCGTAGAATGTGTCGAGCAGTCCAAAGATCAATGCTGTGTTTGAGTGGACGGTTGAAAGGAACGGAGGCAGTTTGTGCGCAATCGCCTGTTCCATCTGGTAACAGGTGAAACCACGTGAGATGAAGATACGACTGAGAAATTTGTTTGGATCGATTTTCCGCATGCGGGCAAATCGTGAAAGAGCGTGCACGTCGAACCGGTTGCAGCCATCCACCACGGCAATAGAATTTCCGCCAGCCATTGCGTGCGCCGCCATCTGGAGCGAGATATGGAATACAGAGCGATCGCCGTAAAGCAAGAAAACCTTACCGGGCTTTTCCACAAATGCGTGGATGATGCTGCTCGAACCGAATGCCGCAGCATTGTCATGTATTTCTGATATAGCGGTTGAGCTTGAAGACTGACGATATTTGGTATGAAATGATACAGGCATAAGCACAATCCAGTAATGTCACTGTTCCTCTACCAGAAGAGGGGATTGTTTTAGCATAGTCTTTTTAATGACAATACGACATTTTTGTCGTCTTGTCAAGCGGATTACATAAAGAACGTGGCGGCAGATGAAAAAGGGCTTGACAATACAGGATAAAATGCAGTATCTTGGTGATGACATTTATGTCGTATGTGGAGGATTAAATGAAATCTACAATTGCCCAGCGCATTCGGGAAGCGCGCTCTTTCAAACAATTAGATCAGGGAACGCTTGCTGCAAAGATTGATATTGCCACACGCACTATTCAAAGATGGGAAAAAGGCGAGCAGGTTCCCGACAGCAATTACCTTATGCGCATTGCCAAAGCAACCGGCGTGACGGCTCGCTGGCTGCTCACCGGAGATGGAGAAATGATTCCAACCGAACAACACAAATCGAAAGTGCTGCCGTTGCCGACAAGCCGCTATAAAAAGATAACACTCGTTTCATTGCCATTACTTGCCTCTGTGCCGGCTGGAGCACTGAGCCAGCGATTTCATTCCGATCAGGCAGAGCGGCACATCACAGTGGACGATGTTCGGGACCCAAATGCATTTGCGCTTGAAGTAAAAGGAAACAGCATGGCGCCTCGCATCGAAAACGGCGACATCATTGTCGTCAGCCCAACGCACGAGGTAAAGAGCGGCGACATCTGCGTGGTGCGTGTGGATGATGAAGACACCGTCAAGCTCATTAAGATTGACGAGCAATTCGTGCATCTTATTCCGCTCAATCCCGAATACGAACCGATGGTCGTGCGCAAACGCGATGTTAGTTTTATGTGGCGGGTTATAAAGGTGATTAAGAGTGTGTGAGAAGAATAAAGAATTATGAATGATAATTATCCAGTGCCTTTAATTTTTAGTTTCACTCGATTAAGAAATACATAAACAAAAAGTAAGGAGAATATCAGATGGATAACATGACAGCATATTGCGGAATCAATTGTTCCAAATGCGAGGGGTATATTGCCACTCAGTCAAACGACCGAAAAGCTATAGAGAGCATTGCCGAGAAATGGCGAAAGCAGTATAATTCTGAAGAGATAACAGTGGAATCTGTTATGTGTGATGGTTGTACAAAAAATGGCAGGAAGAGTGGCTACTGCAGCTTTATGTGCAAAATTCGTCAGTGTGCAATAACAAAAGCAGTTCAAAACTGCGCTTACTGCTCTGAATATGATTCATGCAATGAGCTTAAAACTTTTTTTGCCTATCCGGGTACAGCAGAAGCAAAAGCAACACTGGACAGCATTCGCCTGAAAAATAATTGAAAGTATTTCACATATTAACTTTTTACGAGGAGTATTTATCTTGAAAAAATATCTCAAAATTGCTTTCTATGGTTTTTTGGCATGGCTTATTCCTTTTGTTGCGTCTTTCTTTTTTTATACAAGAGAAGGAAAGCTCACTATTGATATATTTTTATTCAAAACAATTATGATCGTAGTCGGCTCCATTACCGGCGCGTTTCTCTTGGTTTCTTATTTTAAAAAAATTACTGCGGACTATCTAAAAGAGGGAATCACCGTTGGAGTTGTATGGTTCGGTATAAATATTCTGTTGGATTTGTTGGTTTTGATTCCGATGTCGGGAATGTCGCTTTCGAATTATTTTACGCAAATAGGATTAAGGTATCTTGTTATCCCGGCAATGAGCATTGCTGTTGGAGCGGCCCTGGCAAATAAAAAATAATGACTGAATATGGAATCCTTGAATAAATATTCTCTCATAGCTCCCTGCGGAATGAACTGCGGCATTTGTATGGTTTATTTGAGAGAAAAGAATAAATGTCCCGGTTGCAGAGCAGCGAACATCAATAAGCCAATTACCCGTGTGAGATGTAAAATTAAAACCTGCAAAATATTTCAAAAAGGCAAAGCGAAATATTGTTTTGAATGCGGAGATTTCCCCTGCAACAATTTGAAACATCTGGACAAAAGATATCGAACTAAATACGAAATGAGCATGATCGAAAATCTTGGAAATATTAAGAATTTTGGTATCAGAAAATTTTTGAAGAATGAAGATGTACGATGGACTTGCTCTCAATGTGGGGGTACGATTTGTGTCCATAAAAAATATTGTATTGATTGTGGGAAAAATAAATAGCCGTGATAATAGACATTATATAGCTTCATGTAGCGGGTGATAAAGAGTGATTAAGAGTGTGTAAGGAATAATTTATATAAAGAATAGGAATCAATAGTTATATTGTTTCATATTTTATTTCGCCAAGATTAAAAGGAGGCTATATGGCAACACCGAAAGATACGGTATGGGAAATTGAACCACACACACTTGCGAAACATAAAATACTTGAAAGATATTTAAAAGCATGGTTTCCTATTTTAAGTACATATCATGAACGAATTATATACCTTGACGGTTTTTCTGGTCCAGGTAGATACAAAAATGGTGAACCAGGTTCACCAATTATTGCATTAGAGGTTGCTAATGGTCATCAAAAACAATTTAAAGGGGAGCTAGTATTTATTTTTGTAGATGAACGTAAAGATAGAGTTGATAATCTAAAAAATGAAATTGCATTACTGAAACTGCCAAACACTTTTAAAGTACATCCAGAAGATGGCCAATTTGCTCAAGTAGCCACAGGTATTCTTGATGAAATCGAAAAAGAAAATCAGACACTTGCACCCACTTTCGCATTTATAGATCCATTTGGATTCTCTGGTGTACCATTTGATTTATTATGCAGATTATTAAAACATAAAAGTAGTGAAGCTTTAATAACATTTATGGTCGATTCAATGAATAGATTTCTAGAAGCACCAAACGAGGAAATTCAAAAGCATATTGTTGAATTCTTTGGTACAAAAGAAGTAATTGACGTAGCAAAAAAGCAAGGGGATCGAATTAAAAATCTGCTTAATTTTTATTTAGAAAAACTTCAACCAATTGGTAAGTTTATTAGATTATTTGAAATGAGGAATCAAAATGACAGAATCATTTATTACTTAGTTTTTGTCACTAATAATCCGCTAGGCCATTTACGGATGAAAGAAGCAATGTGGAAGGTTGACGAGGAAGGAGATTTTAGATATTCTGATTCAACAAACATAGATCAGGGGGTCCTTTTTCATATCGATCATGCTGAAAAATTGTTTAATATCATGTGTGGCCTGTTTTCAAAACGAGCTATTTCGGTTGAAGCGCTAAAAAATTATATTAGAGACCATACGATGTACATCGATAAACATTTAACTTGTTCACTACAATATGGTGAAGAAAAAGGATTGATTACTGTTAATGCTCAAAAAATGGATGGTTCAAAAAGGAGAAAGAAAACATTTCCAGATGGAGCTCTTATCACATTTAATTAAGGAATTGAAATGGCACAACAATCATCAATAGAATGGACTGAATCTACCTGGAATCCTGTAACCGGCTGCAGTAAAATTAGTCCGGGCTGCAAGAACTGTTATGCCGAGCGAATGGCGAAACGATTGAAAGCAATGGGTTCGTCCAGATATCGAAATGGATTTAAGGTAACGCTTCAAGAAGACATTGTAGAATTACCGCTCGAATGGAAGCAACCGCGTGTCATTTTTGTAAACTCAATGAGCGACTTGTTTCATAAAGATGTCCCTTGCGATTTCATCGTGAAGGTTTTTGATACTATGAAGCGTGCACATTGGCATACTTTCCAGATACTCACAAAAAGATCGGATCGATTAGTACAAATAGCACCGTATCTTCCGTGGCCTGAAAATGTTTGGATAGGCGTGAGTGTCGAATCTCAGAAATATACAAACCGTATCCACGATTTAGTAAAAGTACCAGCGGCTGTAAGATTTCTTTCATTAGAACCACTGCTTGGTCCAATATCGAAACTACCATTGAGAGGAATTGATTGGGTCATTGTCGGTGGTGAGTCTGGTCCGGGAGCGCGTCCGATGGAGCGTGATTGGGTAACACAAATTAAACGTCGCTGTCGGGAAATGTCTGACAAAGGCAGATGCGCCTCAGGAGCAGAAGTCCCATTCTTTTTCAAACAATGGGGCGGTTTTCATAAAAAAGCAGCAGGCCGCGAACTTTTCGGAAGAACCTTCGATGAAATGCCAGTACCACGCTTGAGGCAGAATGTTACTCCTCTTCCTGTCGAAACTGGTTTCAGTTTTGACACCATCTAAATTAATATGAAGATCGGTAAAACTTTTTATGCTGCAAACAGAAAGCAATGGCGGTCGTGGTTAGCAAAGAACCACCGATCGGAACCGGAAATCTGGCTCGTCTACTATAAAAAGAATAGCGGTAAGCCACGTATACCGTACAACGACGCTGTGGAAGAGGCGCTTTGCTACGGCTGGATAGACAGCACACTGAAACCAAAGGATGAAATTTCCTACCTGCAACGATTTAGTCCAAGAAGAAAGAACAGCAAGCTTTCAGAGATGAACAAGGAACGGGTGCGCCGGTTGATAAAAGCGAAAAAGATGACTCGTTTCGGACTTGACATCATTCGGCATCATATGGAAAATGGATCGAATAACTCGAAGCAATCAACCTCGTTGAAAAAGTTTACTATGCCTGAGGATATTCTAGATGAGTTAAAAGCACGTCCGCTTGCCTGGAAGAATTTCAAAAAATTTCCAGAATCATATAAACGTATTCGTATCGGGTGGATTGATGCGTCACGAAACCACCACGATTATTTTAAAAAACGTCTTCAATACTTTTTGAAGATGACAGAAAAAAATAAGATGTTCGGGATGGTTCGGTAGATAGACTTTTAACATCAAGAATAATTTTATCCACCCTTTTTCATGATGTGAATAAGTTTCATCCAAAATTCATTCTTTAATCTAGTAACATTATGAATAATTCTTCGTCATATTTTCAACGATATTTACAAACCTTTAAGAAAGGACATTAAACCATGAAATATGTTCCTATTCTCTTATTTCTATTGGCATTCGGATTGCCACCATTAACAGCTCAGGAAAAGATTGACACAGCAGCGGTGATGAAGATTAAAGATGAGGGGATAAACCATTCTCATGCGATGGAACTCGAAAGCTGGATTGCTGATATCTACGGACCGCGTTTGAACTGGTCTCGGGAATTCCGTGAAGCAGCCGATTGGGCATCTGCGAAGCTTAAAGAATTTGGCGCAGAGAACGTCCATTATGAAAAGTTCGGCCCGGCAGCCAAGGGTTGGACACTGAAAAAATTCTATCTTAATGTCATAGAACCTCGCGCCTTTCCCGTAATCGCATATCCAAAGGCATGGTCACCAGGAACGAAAGGAATAATTACCGGCAGGGCGGTCTATCTTGATGCTCAGAATGACGCTGATCTCGAAAAATTTCAAGGCAAGCTCAAAGGCGCCTTCGTCCTTTTAAATGATCTTATTCCGGTGGCTCCGCATTTTCAAGGTGATGCTTCACGTCAACCAGACTCGACACTCCTGAAGCTTGCTAATTTGAGCTCAGCGGATCGTGGCGGGGGCCGGCGTCCCCAAATGGATTCTACCTTCATGAAGAGGATGATCTTCAATTTGAAGAAACTGGAATTCTGTCAGAAGGAAAGAGCTGCCGTGCTCATCGAAGGAAATCGGGGTGATGACGGAACGCTTCAAAATGTCGCCGCGGCAAGTGTCCCTCGCCGGCCTCAGGATACTTCCAATGTGTTCAGCATGCGGGTGAACGCGTACGATGCCGACGCACCGCAAATCCTGCCGCAAG
>JBEKLV010000120.1:0-8413 GCA_050008835.1 Bacteroidota bacterium
CATAATCTACGATCAACATAACACCGGGTAGTAACAATCCACCGTTTGTCACCACCCGGCCATTACGCAGTAATAGTTGATGTTTCCAACCAAGGAGCTACATTGCGAAGTTATTTTGTTACGATAGAAGAAATTTTCTTTTCGCACATTTTAATTACGTCTTTTGGTAATGGTGCATAATAGAGGTCTTTTGCATAGGTTTGACCTTCATTCATCGCCCATTTTAAAAACTTGACAATCTCTTGAGCTTTTTCCTTGTCTTTCATGTTTTTATAGATTAACAACCATGTAAATCCGCAAATGGGATAAGAGTCTTTTCCCGGTGAATCAGTCAAATAGATACGGAAGTCTTCCGGCATAATCTTCGATGCAGCTGTAGCTGCAGCCGATACTGCATCAAAGTTTGGAACAATGAAGTTCCCTTCTTTATTTTGGATGGCAGCATAGGATAATCCATTTTGGACAGCATAGGCTAACTCGACATACCCGATTGCACCTTCCGATTGTTTCACTAAACCGGCAACGCCTTCGTTTCCTTTACCACCCAAGCCAATCGGCCAGTTGACCGCCGTGCCTTTGCCAATATTCACCGCCCACGTTTTGCTGACCTTATTCAAATAATCCGTGAAGATATTTGTCGTGCCGCTTCCGTCTGAACGATGAGCAACGATAATCGATACGTTAGGCAGCGTCTTTCCCGGGTTGATATCGGTAATCGATTTGTCATTCCATTTTCTTATCTGACCGAGGAAAATTTTTGCAAGAACATCTGGAGACAGACGAAGGTCTTTGCCTGCTGCCGGAAGGTTATAGGTCACCACAACAGCACCCATCACGGTCGGAATGTGTAATATATCTGATCCTTGCTTTTCTTTGATGGTATTCAATTGTCCATCAGTCAAAGCAGCATCTGTTGCACCAAAATCTACTGTTCCGTCGGTAACTGCTTTGATGCCGCCGCCGCTGCCAATAGATTGATAATTGAATTGCACGCCATTTTGTTTGCTGTACACATCGAACCACTTTGAATAAATGACGTACGGGAATGTAGCACCGGCGCCGTTGAGCTTCATCTGTGCAAGCGTGGTGCCGAAAAGAACCATAACCAGCGCCAGACTCATACATATCTTTGTAAACTTCATTTTTATCTCCTTATTATTAAAAAAGAATCCCAAAATCTTCAGATATCGGGATTCCTGTCAATTATCGATTAGAGAAAAATATAATACACTGTGAGGCGAGCAGTAATGGACGGATCTGGTGTAGTACCACCCTTTGGCGCTTCATACGTTTCGTAATAAACGTTCGGCATGATGGAGACATTCTTGTCAACTTTCCAAGAAAGGCCGGCAATGATTAAATTTCGGGAAAGGTAACCGGCAGTGCCGGTTCCATAATGTGCCGGATCCTTCGAGTTATCATCTGAACTCGGACTGTAATTATCATAGCGGGCTACAACAGCGAGTTCCGGAATGATGTAGTAAGAACCGAACACAGAAAATCCCATGCCGCTCAAATCACTATAGGATTTTGCTGATGTGTCTTTCAGTGCATTGGCGGTGGTCTGCAAGAAACCTTCGACGCCGATGTTATAGCTGAACGGCTCACTGTAACCGATAAACAACGCTGTTGTCATAGCGGCATTGTTCACAGTACTCTTCGTATAGCTGTTGACAATGTTCGCTGCATCTTTATAATCGACATACAATGTTGCTTGAAGATTTACAGTCGGTTTGAACTGAATATGTGCATAGTAGCGTTTGTATTTATCTGTTTCCACAACGTTGCCGCTGCCATCGGCAAACATTGCCCAGTAGTTGATCATTCCATCGTCCGTGATTTTTCCTTTTAATGAAACTCCGAGGTCACGTGAAGGAACGATACCGCGCAAATCCATAATTGTCTTTTCAAGTGAACGATATCCCCACGCTGTTTCAGAAACATCAAATGCGGGAGTCGGTTGAACACCAAATATCAAGTTGCTACCACTGAAAACATTTTTCCACATTAAATAAGCATCTTTGACAAACATGGAAACCTTTCCGGCAGAAGTCGTTGTACCTACAAGCATATCACCGGAAGCGGGAACTCCATTAGACGCTGTTTGATCAGCTTCCAAGCGTAATCGTGACGTGAATTGATCAGATATGTCGTTATCATAAGTAAAATAAATACGGCGAAATTGGAATGCTTGATATGCTGTTGTTCCGGCTGGGCTTGCCACATTCTTCAGATTTGTGATGTTTGCATCGCGCATGACATTATAATAGTAATCTCCGAACATGTAACCGCTGAATTTTCCCTGGCCAACGGCTGCAGATAATCCAAGAAGAATGAGAAGTGTAGAAATTGATAGCATCTTCTTCATAAGTATTTGTTCCTTTATATTAATGTGATTGATATGGATTGAGTTGTTTTTAAATCGAGAAAATAGATTTCATTCTCTAGGTTGTAAATACTTTGACTAGGTAGCTCAAGATGAACATTGCACTCGTTACATAGACTAAAAAGAAATAAAGTTCCATATTAGTCATCTGTGGAGCTTCAAACTTGTACGTTTCGTCTGCACTGAAGAGGTTGCAGATAAGTTGAAAGAGAAAGGGCTCGCGTTGGATTTTCTTTTTTGTTGTCATTTTCAGTGGTAAGGGTTATGCACCAAGCACTCGCACAATAATCGCAAAGAGTGCAAGAGCAGCGCAAACCATACTCAGTGATACAGTGAGCTCTTTATTACTGATGGGAATATTTTCTTCCATTCTAGAATCTTCAGCGCTAAGTATATGTCCTGCTATCCATTGTTTCATTTGATCCCCCTGAGTCTTAATTGTTTTCAACTGTGCGATATAAATATCGCATGCAGACATTGCCGGAAGTTAACCGAAAGGTTACCAAATTGTTAAATGTAAATAGAAGCTGGAATAAAGCAACCCTGTAAAGTCCGACTCGCAGTCGGACATATCATAGAGTCACCACCGTAGAGTTCGACTCAGCCGGAGGCCTAATAATGAGACACTCGCAGAGTGTTACCATTTCTCTTGTCGCCCAGCCAAGAGCTGGACTCTACGGTTTTACAGAATCAAAATCACGCGTTTGCGTGATTGACAAAGGCTCAATCAGATATTCAACGGAATGTGGACGGAAATCCAAGGGCTTTAACCATAATTATTAACTTGCTTTTTGTTGAGACAATAGATAGTTTGCGGACACCTCGATGGAATAATACAAGAAGATTTTTTTAAGAAAGGGATTTGGCTGCGGGAAGTACCAAAGAGGAATATAGGGATAACCACAAACAGCGCAAACTCCATGGACTGCAGGGGGTGCAGTCCATAATACATAAATGACGAATTAGGCTGAAATCGGCAGTCTAACACTCTTTAAAAGCGAGTTAGATTGCGGGACGCAGTCTAATCATAGTTAGGCGGCGGCGATCCGGGTTGTTAGTTTATCCAAATACATTACAACAATAATTACGATGAATGCAAAAGGGAAATCTATGAAGATCTCCTTTTTTCGATTTGCTGTAATTGCCTTACTAATGGCTGGTCCGTATTCAGGATTATCGCAGCGACAATCCACTATCTCCGGTCATCTTTTCGGAAATGATGGCAAGCCAATGCTGGCGGCACATGTTCTTCTAACGGGAGGACTCGGCCATGCCGCTATACCGGGGAGCGAAATTTTCGATGATAAGGATTATTTGCAAGTCCAGGTCGAACCTGATGGCTCGTTCAGTTTGTCGACCGATTCGACAGGGGCTCTTTATCTAATCTTCACCAGTGTGGGACACAAGACGATGCAAATTCCATTGATTATCGAACATCCAGTGAATCTTAGAATTGATGCACATCTGGAGGTTCTGCATCTCGTTGACAACTTTGAAGGTGTTGAAGTTCGCTACAATTTCGATGAAGAAAAAAACGGACAAATCGCTCCTATGAAACAAATCGCCCCGAGAATTTACAAGGTCGAAGTATCGACAAATAAATCAGAATTTAAATACCGGTTCTGTAATATTGGCGGTTCTCCATGGGGAGTGAGCATCCTTGGGACCGCTGCAGATTCCTTTGAATACACGCTTGGTGATACATACACGTCGATTATCCGTCCACGGGATGGAAAAGTCAGCATCATCCTGACTGATACTATGCCGCGTCCTATTCCGCGTCCCGAAGGGATAGTTTTCTCTGATTCACGGTGTGTTCAAGCGCGATTTTTTGGCATTCATCAGCAGTTCGAAAAATCGAAGATTGAATATGATAGCGCAATGCACAATCATCTGTTAGCCGGGAAGCCTTATCACACATTTATCTACGATTGGGCAAAGTTATTTCATTCCCTTAAATCACAATTTGCTCAAGAGAAAGAACCGATCATTCGTCAAGAAATCTTACTGCAGTGCATAGAAATGGCATCTCTAACACCCAAGAACATCGATTCATTATTCATAAGGCGAAATATATGCTCTGTCCCGCCCGGTTCGCTTGCCTGGGTTTACCATGGCAGCACTGCACTCAACGCGAAATCATTCCATTCCGAAGGTGATAAGTATGTCCAACAGATCCTCGAGAAGCATCCGTCACGATCCTTTCGAGCAATGTTGATCTCACTCCTTTGCACAAGCGCAATGATGGAGAAAAGACAAAGCGAATACGCTAGACTTTTTTACAAATTGACCACCGAATTTCTCAATACGCCAGCAGGCAGATTTGCCTCCTCTGGGCCGAAACCACATAGAAGTCTTAGCGTTGGTATGAAGATTCCAGCATTCGCGTTTACTTCCATTGATGACCCTAAGGTGAAATGTACGAACGCTGATATCAAGGGTAAGTATGTGTTGATTGATTTCTGGGCTACTTGGTGTGCCCCTTGTGTTGAAGAAATGAAGTTTCTTCAGAATGCATATGATAAGTTCCACGATAGTAATTTCGAAATTCTCAGCGTGACCTTACGTGATACACCGGAACGCATAAGATATTTTCGATCAAAACATTGGGTGATGCCTTGGTTGAACGGATACGTTAAAGAGGATGAAGATGCCGCTGTCTGCCTTGTATTCGATGCAGGAACTCCAAAGCCGATTCTTATAAATCCGAATGGGATAGTCATAGCAATTGATGGTTCTTTACGTGGCGAGAGGTTAGAATCGACTCTTCTGAATTACCTAGGAAAAAGGAAATGATGTTCGATTCGTATGTATCGCCGCCGCCTAACCAGGCGCTTCCCGAAGGGATCCCTTTGGGACAAGCTGACCGAATGAGCGCCCGCCAAAAGATAAAGCATGGCGGGTAAATGGGTACGTTAAGCATGGCGCGTAGAGGTTCAGATGTTTAATAATAAACTTTTCAGAATGAACTTGTTTCGTTTTGTATATATTGAAAGTTATCAGTGCGGCAGTCCCGATGTACGGGATCCTCGATTCGATCAAAGATCGAATCGGGTCTTACTTGTCCGCCGGTTGTTTGGCGGAGCGCCGATCCGTTAGGCGCATTAACTTAATTATACAAGAGATTGAATCAGGAGGTGCATTATGAAAAAACGATTTACAACGATTTCTATTGTTCTACTTTGCTTACTTAGTTTTGCCAACAGAGCGGCTTCTCAAGGAATTACATCGTCGGATTCTGTAGCAGTGAAAAAAACAATTGAGCAATCGATCGGCTGGGCCATCGAGAAAGACTTCAATGCCATGTTCCGCCTATGGGCCGATAATTTGTTTATTTCTTGGGTATTTTCAAACAACATAGTGGTCGGCCTAGATAATTTTAAGACTTTTGCCGAACAGTGGAAAGATCCTGATTTCCGTGGAACCCGCTTTGCATTTAAGAACTTACGCATCGTGTTTTCCCGCTCCGGAGATGTCGCGTGGTATTCAAGTTTTCTCGATGACTGCAGTTCCTATAAGGGCAAGGAGTCTTGTATGGAAAACGTATTTGTAACCGGTGTTCTGGAGAAAAGGGACGGCCGGTGGGTCCATGTGCTGATGCACGGATCATATCCGGTCGATAAGATACCCGAAAATTATGTAAAGGAATTTTATTCGAACCTGTTTGAAAAAAAGAAATAGTCATAATTGTTTATCCATAAATTAAATGTTGCGTCTAACCAGGCGCTTCCCTGCCGAAGGCATCACTTTGTGAGAAGGGATCCCTTTGGGACAAGCTGACCCGCCCAAAGATAAAGCATGGCGGGCAAGCGTGGCACGTTAAGCATGGCGAGCATAGGTCTAGTACAGAATTGAAAGTTATCATTGCGGGAGCATAGGTGCATCCGTTAAATAATAAATTATCTATTTTAGAGGAGAATCAAGATGGCTTATATACAATGGTCGGATAGTTTCAGTGTTAATGTAAAAGAAATTGACGATCAGCATAAGAAGTTGATCGGCATGATTAACACTCTTCATGATGCATTTATTTCAAAGAAAGGCCGAGAGGTACAGAATGAAATAATTAATGGAATGGTAGATTATACAAATACTCATTTTACGACAGAAGAAAAGTACATGCAGAAATTCAATTATTCTGATTATAAATCACATAAGATTGAACACGACCAATTCATAGTTAAAGCCCTTGAGTTAAAAGGGAGAATGAAAAAATCTGGTTTCATTTTCACTTTAGAAATATTGAATTTTCTCAAGGATTGGCTACAAAATCACATACTTGTAACTGATCAGAAGTATTCAAAGCATTTCAATGCAAACGGTCTGTATTAAATATAAAATTAGATTATCTCTAGAAATATTTTGCGCCCTATCCAGGCACTTCCCAAAGGGATCCCTTTGGGACAAGCTGATCCCGTTTAAAAGCATAACGGGACAGGCTCCATGAGCGTGGGAGCAATTTACATTGCGCATAAAGTTTTAGATGGTTAATAATTTATTTATCAGCGTGAACTCAGTTCCTTTAGTGCGTTACGAAAGTTATCAGCGCCGCAGTCCCGCTGTACGGGATCCTCGATTCGATCAAAGATCGAATCGGGACTTACTTGTCCGCCGGTTGTTTGGCGGAGCGCCAATCCGTTAGGCCGCTAGAATAGCAAAAGATAATGTGCGAAATCAACGCTCAAAAAACATAACAATTTGAAGGAGATTTTAATCATGGAAGTACATATAAACTTTTTAGCCGTATTTGTTGCTGCGCTTGCAAATTATATCATTGCCACTGTCTGGTATGCTGTTATTTTTGGCAACCTTTGGAAGAAACTTACCAGCATTTCAGATATGAAACCGTCTCCGATCAAGATGATAATAGTTTTCATCGGATCGTTATTGATGAGTTATGTTCTTGTTCATGCAATTGTTTTTGGAAATGCATATTTACATACAAGCGGAATTTGTGGTGGCTTAATGTGCGGATTCTTTAATTGGCTAGGATTTATTGCTCCTGTAACGTTGACCAATGTGATATATGAAAAGAGACCGTGGAAACTCTGGCTACTAGATAATGCATTCTGGCTTATATCATTACTTGTAATGGGTTCAATTTTATCAGTTTGGCAATAATGGTGTAGTTCTCAAGAGTTTTTCGTCGCGGCATATCCAGGCGCTCCCCGCCAAAACGCATGGCGGGCAAGCCTGCCAAAAGACAGCGGGGCATCCCGATTTATCAAGCGCTCATCTGTTAGGCGGCTTCGCGAAACCAGGGAGATCAAAGGAGAGTAATATGAGACAGATTATTGAAATTCTTATAAGAATTATTCTTTTTACGTTTATCTTATATCTCTTATGGTGGGCTTCATATGCACATCTTTCCAATGGCATGAATCTGTCCATTATTTGGGGAGGAGTATTGTTGACCTTCCCTGTTGTTTGGTTCGGAAGGAAAATATTAGACCGAGACAAAACAAAAAACCATGTCGTATGGATAACGACGTTTGTCCATTCTGCGCTGGTTTTTACATTTGGTATTCCTATCACTCGAGCATTGACCACGCATCAAGATTGGTCTGGCTGGTCACTCCCCATACCGGCAGAAATTGGCTTATTGTTGGTCATTATAACTGGTGGTGTCACATTGCTAACCGTAATTAACCTTGCCTTGAAAGGACTTGGTGCACCTTTTTTCATAGTACTCAGTAAAAAATTGGCGGTAGATTGGTTGTATGCTAGAACGCGTAATCCCATGGTGCTTTCTGTCCTGGTTTTGGGCCTCTCATTGGGGGTCTGGTTTCAATCAATATTGTTTGTGCTCTGGGTGCTCATCCTGTTTACACCAGCAATACTTTTCTTTGTGAAAGTATATGAAGAACGGGAATTAGAGTTTCGCTTTGGGTCATCTTATCTGGAGTACAAATCTAGAACTCCAATGTTGTTTCCAAGAAGGCCGAGAAAGTGAATGATGCGCCGCCTAACCATGCGCTCCCCGCCAGAACACTTGGCGGGCCAAGCCTGCTACAAAACAGCGGGCCA
>JBEKLV010000121.1:0-8397 GCA_050008835.1 Bacteroidota bacterium
AACGAGTTGGTTCACTTTCTGCAGGCGACGTTGGTTATATAATTGCAAATGTCAAAGACGTGCACGACACAAAAGTTGGCGACACAATTACACTTGTGGACAATCCTGCATCCGAACCGTTGCCCGGTTATAAAGAAGCCAAGCCGATGGTCTTCAGTGGACTCTATCCATCCAACAGTGATAATTTTGGCGAATTGCGCGATGCGCTAGATAAACTGAAGCTGAATGACGCATCACTCATTTTCGAACCTGAAAGTTCGGTTGCACTCGGATTTGGATTCCGCGCCGGATTCCTCGGACTGCTTCATATGGAGATTATCCGCGAACGATTAGAGCGCGAATACGACCAAAGCCTTATCAACACGGTACCTAACGTCGAATACCGCGTCACAAAAACAGATAAAGATGTTCTTTTTGTCGATAATCCAGCGCTAATGCCTGATGCTGGTAAGATTGAAAAAGTAGAAGAGCCGTTCGTCAAAGCACAAATTATCGCGCCGACTGAATACATAGGCAACATAATGAAGCTTTGTATGGACCGTCGCGGCATTCACCGCAATACTACATATCTCAGCCCGGAACGCGCCGATATCCATTTTGAACTGCCATTATCGGAAATAATATTCGATTTCTATGATAAACTTAAGTCGCTTTCTCGCGGTTATGCCTCATTTGACTATGATTTCCTTGAATATCGCGAATCTGACCTTGTAAAATTGGACATTTTGCTGAATGGCGAGCCGGTAGACGCACTTTCCACTATAGTCCACCGTGCGAAGTCGTATGACTGGGGCCGTAAACTTTGCACGAAACTTCGAGGGCTGATTCCACGTCAAATGTTTGAAGTGGCGATACAAGCTGCTATTGGAAGTAAGATAATTGCGCGCGAATCGATAAGCGCCATTCGGAAAAATGTACTGGCAAAATGCTACGGCGGCGACATTTCACGAAAACGAAAACTCCTAGAAAAACAAAAAGAAGGCAAGAAGCGTATGAAACGGGTAGGAAGTGTAGAAGTGCCGCAGGAAGCATTCCTCGCCATTTTATCGATGGATGAATAAGATTCAATAAAATAATTTGGTGATTGTGAGATTGAAATAATAACTAACTTGGAAATAATTATGAGCAACGACAAAAAACAGAAAAAAGAAGAGCAGCCAATCGCGACGACATTCAAAGAAAAAACTCTAGCGTTTCTCAAAGAAACAGGAATTGTCCTAGGTCTGTTTCTTCTCATCAACAATTTTGTGATTGCCTCTTTCCTTGTTCCGACTGGTTCAATGGAAAACGAAGTACTCACTGGCGAATTACTTTTCGTCAACAAATTTATTTACGGCGGAACATCGCCCCGAAATATTCCATTCACAAATGTGCGTCTGCCATGGTTTCGCATTCCATCATTCAGAGATGTGAAACGCGGAGATGTAATCGTGTTTGTTTTCCCCGGTATGCGGGACGAAGAAGAATCGCCGGATTTCACTTTCTATTTGAAACGATGTGTTGGGGTTTCGGGCGACACAATTCAGATTCGCAACCGTGTATTATCTGTTAATGGACAAATGTTCCCTTTGCCGCGCAATGTGAGATTTGATCATGGGTGGTCGGTTCCGGCAACCGAAGCGGATGATCGCATTTTCCCGGCTGGTTCTGGTTGGAATGAAGATAACTTCGGTCCGCTTGTGGTACCAAAACAAGGAATGGTGATTCCATTGAATGCGCAAAATTTTTCCGCTTGGCAAATCTTTATCAAACGGGAGGGACATATGGTTGAATCTGTTGCCGGAACCGTGTTGGTGGACGGCAAGCCTACAACATCTTACACTGTTCAGCGTGATTATCTATTTGGCATGGGCGATCACCGCGACAATAGTCTCGATGGCCGTTACTGGGGTTTTATTCCAAAAGAAAATATTGTCGGCACACCGATGATCGTCTATTGGTCTTGGAACACCGATCTTCCGTTGTACGATATTTTCGGAAGACTCGTTTCCGTGCGCTGGGGCCGCATCGGTTCCCTTATTAAATGATGCCGGAACAGTCAAAGCATAACGAGGATACGGAAAAAACAGATTCTTCTCCGCACAAAGAGGAAAACATTGCCTCAACGCTGATTGAATACGGTAAAACAATTCTAATCACTCTACTTGTTGCAGTATTTCTGAAATTATTTGTAGTCGATGCGTACTGTATTCCCTCCACGTCGATGGAAAATACGCTGCTGGTCGGCGATTTTTTAATGGTTAACAAATTAGCTTACGGCATACACACACCGCGCCATCTACCATTTACGGCGACCTCGCTCTTTTCATTTACTCTTTCCTTATTTCGGGATGTTCATCGCGGTGACGTAGTGGTATTCGAATTCCCTGGTGGTAAAAACGAAGTGAAACCTGTAGAATCAGTGAATTACATTAAACGATGTATTGGATTGCCCGGTGATACTGTAGAAATTCGATTTGGCAAAGTATTTGTTAATGGAATTGAGACAAACTTTCCTATGCATGGCAAAAATACAATTCACCTAACCGATAATGTTTTTCGACGAAACGCAGAAATGTACCCGGAGGGTTCGGCATTCGGCGATGTTAATTATGGACCAGTTGTCGTGCCAAAACAAAATGAAATTCTAAAAATCGATCCAATCACGTTTTCTAAATGGCATATTTTCATTGAACGTGAAGGACACACCATCCAATTTAACGCCGATACAATTCTCATCGATGGCGCAATAACCTCCAGCTATCGCGTGCAGCAGAACTACTACTTTGTTCTTGGCGACAATCGCGATAACAGTATGGACAGCCGCTATTGGGGATTCGTACCAAACGATCACTTAATCGGCGAAGCATTGTTTATTTATTGGTCGTGGGATCCAGAAATTCCGGTTTATAGTCTCTCTGAAAAATATTCAACTATCCGTTGGAATAGAATTGGAACGCTGATACGGTAGTAATTCCATTGTCATTGATCATTTTCTATTGATCACTTATCATTGTTTGTTTTTCAATCGCACCAAAGACCAGTCTCGCACCTATTCATAAAACAAAGCACGCACGTTCAATGAACCCGCGGGCATAATTTCAAGATAATGGTATTCTCTTTACATCAACGTAAAGTTAATGCCCAGCGCAAGAGTTTGTTTCACCTGAGTACGCGCTTGGATCTTCGGATCGTTAATCATAAAAACATTGAGATTCATCGAGAGGTACTTGTTCACTTTCGCTGAAATCGTGTTGTCGCTGATAATCGTTGTTTGACTGAATTGTTTTACAGGAACGTACACCTCCAGCTTCGAATTCAGGATCACATTTTCCATGACTGTCCATCCTACCTCCGTGACCGATTCAAGTCCCGCATCGACCTGCACTTTCTTTCCGTCCGTATAATATTTAGTATATGTATCTGTTACAATCTCCCGAAGACCAAGACCGAGCCGCGTTTTCACTTCCTTGATTGGCTGATATCCGAAGCCTGCTGTTTGTATGAGATATGCCGGATCGAAGAAATTCGAGACGGGTGTTGCCGTACCAAGCGCATCATACATGACGCCTTCTGTAAACTGTGTCTTCAAGGAGGCAGATGCAAATGGGTTAATGTATGTTCCGATTTTATACGTCAGCACACTTTCCAGAACAATCTTGTCATCTGTTTTGCGGATTCCCGACGATCCGAGCCTTGCCTGTCCGTAACCGAATTTATACATATTCACCCATTCGATAACATCCTTTGCGTATGCCGATTTACCTTCGAGGAATAATGCATATGCAAGCGCATTCTCTCCACCTTGCACCCAATTGGTGAATGCTATCTGTGTGATATTTGCGCTGACGATCATTGTGTGCTTCCACGACGTATCGGCTAGTTGGGGTAGTGCAGGTTGGTAGTCCTGTGCTACAGCAACGCTTGCTGCGAACAATAACAACAACGATATAATAGTTTTCATAACACTCCTCGTTTGGTAATAAATGTTGATACTATTTTAGAACTGTCGTACAATATCCGCATCGCTTTGCATTGATAGGGATGACCATCAAGCATTCAGGACATTCTTTCGTTGTCGGACCTGCAGGCACGGTTTCCGGTTTCTTTACCAGCCTATTCATCCCCTGAATAATCATAAACATTGCGAAAGCAACAATCAGAAAGTCGATGAGAATGTTGATAAACATTCCGTATTTGATTACAACGGCTGCATGATCTGCTGCAGCTTCTTTTATGGTAATGCCAAGACTGCTAAAATCCATGCCGCCGACAAGCATACCGATCGGGGGCATTAAAATATCACTGACGAGTGAACTGATGATCTTGCCAAATGCCGCACCTATGATAATACCAACTGCCATATCGACCACATTGCCGCGCATTGCAAACGATTTGAATTCTTTAAAGAGTGACATAGAGACCTCCATTCGATAATTTAAAGGATTGCCATTTGCAAATTATCAATACGAATAAAAAGAATAGTGAATTATCAATCAATTCAAAGATCGAGTCAAAATTTCTTTTTCAATTCTTCAACTTGTTGTTCTGTAAGCCCTTGCGGTATATAGCCGGCTTCGCGGCAGAGGAAGACGAGCTGTGCAGACTTATTCACCACATCAATCAGATCAAACGCTTCCAGCACATCTTCGCCAACAGCGATAGAGCCGTGCTTTCCCCAAATAATAATCTGATGATGTTGAAATGATGTAACTGTTTTTTCAGCAAGCTGTTCGGTCCCCGGTAGAATGTACTGAACAAGTCCGACGCCATCGGGATTGGCGATAACAGTCTCCGGCTGTACGCTAAAAAGCATCTTATTCAAACGCGATTCATCACTGAATCCAGGAATCAACGTCAGTGCAATCAATTCATCTGGATGTGTGTGAAGAACGGCTTTCTGTGTTCCTCCCTGCCTTTTTAGTAACTGATGAATGGCAAGATGCGTTGGTAGTTCTGATGTTGGAATAAGACGAGAATTGAAGACATCACCATCAATAATGTGATAACCAGTTCCGTCGTTTGAAAATCGAATGATACATATATTGTCGAACGGTTGATTTGCAACGTCGCGCATGCGTGTGCCGGCACCAGTCACTAAGAGAAACATTTGAGCAAGATCGGCGTAGGCGTGCTCAAGAGGTTTATATGGGAATTGATTCAGTTCATTCGTGCGGATGTCAACTTCTCCAGTAATATCAACAGAAATATTGCCGCCGTTCTTCACCGCCCACCCGCGCTCCCAGAGAATACCGGCAACGAGAGCAACATCAGCAATATGGTGTTTAGCGGTTGGAGTTAATTCGATAGATTCCATATAGTAAGCAGTGACGAGTGATCAATGAAGAATGTTTAACGAGAATATGAGAAGAATATTAATCTTGTGAAACGACTACCGCCGTCAACTACGAACAAATTAAATCCTTACATATTACAAATCGTCGGATACTAAATTTATTTCTTGCTTTCCAGTACCACAAACGCAACTACAGTTGTGTCAGTATGAGAAAGTGAAAGATGAACAGTGCATTGCTCTAACGCTTTGGCTACTTCTCGCGACAAAAGAATGTGCGGCGCTCCGGACTGATCGTTCACAACTTCAATATCCCTCCAATGAAACGCTCCGCTCCAGCCAGTGCGCATTGCTTTTGCCACCGCTTCCTTCGCAGCAAACCGAGCAGCAAAATGAATATATGGTTTTTTGCGCGTCTTGCAGTATGTTACCTCCATATCACTGTAAACTTTATCAAGGAACACTTTTCCCTGATTTTCCAGAACATCTCTCATCCGCTGTACATCCACAACATCTACACCGATGCCTTGAATTTTTCCCATGGCTACGCTTTCTGATTTTGCTCTTTGACGATGTCTATGACTTGCGAGATATCATCAATGTCATAGTCGGCATTCGAAACTTCCGTGCCGAAGGTGTTGCCGTACCGTGCAAATATTGTTTTCATTCCAACTTGAGCCGCGCCCACAACATCGCGCTCTGCCCAATCACCCACCATCACTGCTTCAGATGGCTGCATCTGAAGCATGTCTAAAATTTTTCTGAATGGTTCGGGATTCGGTTTGCGAATGCCTGTATCTTCAAATGTGACGACCGCATCAAAAAGATGATGGAAATTAAGATAACAAAGTCGAAGCCATGCTTCTTTTGCCGGCGCATCGGAAACGACACCGAGTTTGATATGCATCTTGGAAAGTTCGATGAGTGTCATAGTGACGTGTGGATATGGAACGAGCGCCGCTTCTCTTGCGCGTCGGTAGGCAATAACACCGGCGGAAAGAATTTTGTAATCGATTTTGCTGAACTCTCGGTACATCAATTCATCAAAAACTTTTTGAAATTCCATTCCGCGTTCTTCGTAAATTTCATCTATGCCTTTGCGTATTTCTTCATTAGAAAGTTTCAGCCCTGCATCGCGCATAGCATTAATTGCGGCATCGATTGCCTGCCGCTTCATCAACATAAAATCCACAAGGGTATTATCTAAATCGAAGATGACGGCTTTGATCATAAAATTATCGGTTTTTCAGTAAATATTGTTCTGCGGATGACGATAAGCATCCAACAAATGATTAACTGTAAATTGAATACTGACGATTTTCCTAACTCTGTTTAAGAATAAACTCAACTGCCAGTTCATACCCTCGCACACCAAAACCGGCAATGATACCTTTGCACGCTGGTGCAATTACCGATTCGCGGCGGAATTCTTCCCGTGCATAAACATTGCTCAAGTGCAATTCAATCACAGGTACTTTTAATGCAGCTACAGCATCGCGGATAGCATAAGAATAATGCGTGAACGCTCCGGGATTGAGAACTACGCCATCCGTAACGCCATCCAACGCCTTATGAAGTGCATCGATGATGGGTCCTTCGCTGTTGGATTGGTAGAACTCCAATTTGACATTCGGAAATTTTTCTTTCAATCGGTTTTCGATATCCCATAACGACATAGTGCCGTAAACTTCTGGTTCGCGCTTGCCTAGAATATCAAGATTGGGTCCATTGATAATGAGAATACGCATTGTGATCTCCTTGTCTGAGTCTATAGAGAGAAGTAAAAATCTAGAATACGACAAACAGAATAAGGTAAAGCAAGCAAAAAGTCAAAAGTTTGAAGTAAAATGAAAAATTATTTGTGAACAGAATCTTTTTATGTTTTTGCCGCGCGCACAAGTTCATCTTCGATGTATTCCCGAACCGCCGGCTTTAAGTACATTTCATCTATACCGACTTCTGCTAATCCTTGCGCTAAAACGGGAGCGCGACGAGCTGGAGCTAATCGTTTATTAATGACAATGAGCCGTTCTGCTTTCAGAACGCAATAGCCACCGTCGAAGTCACCCTTTTCATATCGAACGGCAATGCCGCAGTTGGATGCAAGCTGTTCAAGCTCATTTAAGATTTGTTCGTGTGTCATTATTTTGAGTTTTGTAAATGAGTTTCAGATGTAACTTATCTCATTTTAATATGAGTAGCAAGATGAGAGAATTGAACAGTTCTCATCTCTCTTTTACCTTTTACCTTTTCAACCTTTGCCATTTCCCTTACATTCCCACCAAGTTTGAATCTTCTTCCCACTCCATATTGTAAACAAGAAAAATATTACGCCTCCGATAAGATCAACGACATAATGATAACGCAGATAAATTGTTCCTACTATAAGTAATCCAGCAAGAACTGTCATAATCCATCGTGTCTTGAGACGATAATGATGACCAAGATAGACTACAATAAGCGCAAGTTGTGTATGCCCGCTTGGAAACACATCACGCTGAACAAATTGTATCGCGTTTGGAAGTGTTGAGGATATCGATTCACCTGCATTGATGAAATTGCGCATAGGTGTGGTAAAGAACAAACCCGGCAATTCCTGGCCAAGCGCATAAAAATTATGCAGCGTAAAGCGTGGGCCGACAGCTGGTAGTAGAAAATAACCCAGATAAGAAAGATAGAACCCGTACACGACGAGAAATGCCCCATGATCAAATTCATCAATTGTGTAACGGCAGTAGAGTTCGATGCCAAGCATAAGAAAGAGTATGTAATAAGAAAAATATGCAATTTGAAAAATCTCTGTTAGTATCGGATTTGCGAACTGTGCCACCCACTGAGTAGGATTGACTCCGAAGAGCCAATGATCGACGGAAATAAAAAGCCAATCGTAATCCACTGGATGAATTGGCTGTACCATTAAATAAATTTCCTTGAAAACAAAAAAAACAAACAGATAACTGTAAAAACGATGGAGACCAATCAGCAACTTTGTTTTTTTTGTTTCCGCTAAATATGCCAGCAAAAAGATGACGGCTATGACTACAAGATCAATGACGATAATCTCCAGCCAGGCAGACACGCGTCCAAAGAAGATCAGATTCAATCCAATCAGAAAAAGCATGAAA
>JBEKLV010000122.1:0-8397 GCA_050008835.1 Bacteroidota bacterium
GAGTAAGAAGAATCCAGGCGAAAAAGATTTAACGGAGAATACTCCAGGATATACATTTAAGCGCACATGGTTGTGAAAATCATTGTAAGCAACCAGCGATGCCATAAGCGAATTGTTGCGATCCCAATAAATACCTGCACGTGGACCGACATTGATTGTATAATGGAGTGCACCAAGGTCGTTTTCAGTAGTGTTAACACTTTTCGATACCATTCCAACACCGAATGAAATTGCATCTTCATCATTGGTCTTGAAGGAAAGTCCTAATTCCCCAAAGTTGCCAAAATGATATAACAGGCTAGTTCTACCAGAAGCTGTCAGGGGATATTTTATTATAAAGTTTTGACCGACATTGTGAAGAGCTAACGGCGAAAACGAAAAAGCAGGTTGACCGTTCCAATCATTCAAGTACACAGCTGATGAAAAAAAATTGCATACTCCATCAAAACTGAATAAAATTATCCCCAGAGGATCGAAGACATCCAGATCTGCAATCGGGTCAACGTTTGGACCAACGCCATCACCATTTTCGATAATCTCGTTGATATAGTGATAGCTCATTGTGCTGATAATCGCCCACAATATCGGCAGCGGATATCCATAATAATCAAACCACTCAACTGCTTTGCGGTATTGCATCCCCCCGCCAAGCAAATGCAGTGTATAATTGGGGAAGTACTGGGCCTTTGTCATATCCAAGCTCCCAGGAATTAGCTCTTGATAGATAAACTCATGCCATCCATTCTTGTTTATTTGCGGTAGCGGATCGGTAATATTCATCCAGACATTGTTCGAGCCATTCTTCCAGGGAATATCCGCGAGGGCAGATGGACGCCAGTACGATTGTAGTTCGTCAAATCCTCCATTTGCGATGAGTGAGATGGGATTGAAGGTCGATTCTGAACCATAACTGACCGGATGGAAAAAGTAGTAATTCTTTTCTTGTGCTAATGACCGGATGGAATAGCAAAATAAGATTAAAACTATTGAAGGAACTTGCAGGCGAATAAGAACTCTCACTAATCGAATATCTCCGCAGTAAACTTCTTCACGAGTTCGTCCGCTTCAGTTTTCGTATATGCTTCGGCGATGATGCGTATAATCGGCTCTGTGTTCGATTTTCTTAGATGTACCCATGCTTCCGGGAAATCAATCTTCAATCCATCGTCGGTATTAATGATTCCGGCGGAAGAATATTTCGCTTGAAGGCGCTTCAGAATTGCATCGGCATTCAGGCTGTCCAGTTCTATTTTCCCTTTTGTAATTAAATATTGTGGAAGTGTAGCTTTTAGTTCGGACATAGTACCGCCGAATTCTGTCAAACTTTGGAGAATAAGTCCGATGCCGACAATAGCGTCGCGGCCAAGGTGAACTTTCGGAAGAATTACGCCGCCGCTTCCTTCACCGCCAATAATTGCCACGACTTCCTTCATCTTTTTTGCCACATTTATTTCGCCAACGGCTGTGCGATATGTTGTTCCTCCATATCGGTTAACTATATCATCGACTGCCCTTGTTGTTGAAAGGTTTACCACAACTTTTGGATTGTACAGTTTTTCTTTTTTCAAAACAAAGTCGATACAAATTGCAATCGTGTATTCTTCAACGAATGTGTCGCCTTTTTCGTTGATGAGGACAAGACGATCAACATCCGGATCGACAGCAATTCCGATATCGGCTTTTACTTCACGAACCTTCGCACAAAGTTCAGTAAGATTTTCCGGAATCGGTTCAGGCGTATGACCAAAAATACCGGTCACTTCACAATGCAGCGGTGTGACCTTACATCCAAGTTTTTCCAATAAACGCGGAACGATAATTCCACCGGCAGAATTAACACAATCCAGCACAATTTTGAATTTGCGAGTGCGAATCTTTCCAGCGTCGATATAGGACAACGAAAGCACCTGACGGATATGTTCATCTAAGAACTCTTCATCAAGCGTGTAATTGCCTTGCTTATCCCATGGAACATATTTTGCAGAATGTTCGGCAAGATGCCAGAACTTAAAATTTTCATCTGCATCTAAAAACAATCCGGTAGGGGCGAAGAATTTCAATCCATTCCACATCATAGGATTATGACTAGCAGTAATTGAAATACCGCCAGCGGCTTTTAGTTTCTCTACAGCAAGTGCGACGGTTGGTGTTGGACAGATTCCCAAATCGGTAACATTGCAGCCCATCTGACGCAGTGTAGAAACTACGATGTCTAAAACGTTCTTGCCTGTAATGCGGCCGTCTCTGCCTACGATAATATTACCGCGGTTGCAGAACTCAGCGTATGCCGATGTGTATTTGACAATTATCTCGGGAGTCAAAGTTTCGCCGACTACACCACGAATTCCGGAAATGCTTACCATCAATGCCATAAAAATTCTTATAATTTCAGCGATAATCTACGCAGAAAGGCAGGGAGATGCAAGATACAGGTAGATTGTACTGTGAGAAGCTAATTTGCGCGAGCTTGTTCATTGTTCGAACTGGATAAGACCAGGAAGCATCGATGATCGCATTTTTCAGCTTGAAATTCAAATAAATAAAGTGTAGGGTTCTGGTGGTTAAAGAAGTGCTTACCAGGGCTCTATCTTTTTACCGGGGGAACACTTCGAAAAATCTCATTTGGAAATTTACAGTGCAAGTTCTAACATAGTAATATTTTCGTTTGGCAACAGATACTTTACCGCAAGAGTGGTAAAGCTTTTTATTGAGACGCTAGCAATAATGAATTCATTGCCACGGATTCTTGAGAAATAGAAGTAATTGGAACAATTTTCCATTGCGTTCCTTTCACTAATGATTGTGATTACATTGACATCCCGTGTTGATTTAATTACATCTGAATAGAAAGGCATTCCAATAAAAAGTTCAGAACTCTTGAGAGCGAAGAATTGGCGATAGAGTTAAGAATATATTGTGTAAAATAGTTTTCAAAGGAATATCGAGATGGAAAATCAAAAGGTAAGAATTGTAATTGTAGCACAAACATTTGGGTCGGCATTGCAAATTTCTTTGGTCCAGAACTTCAGGAAGTTCTGCAAACCGGAAGAAGTGGCATTGCGATCCGCATCAGACAATACCGATAAACAGATGGATTGCCTGCAACAGGCACTCGCACAAAACAAACCCACTGGCCTGATCGCTATGGATATCAGGCCGGATTCCAATACTATCTCAACCTATAGAGCTGCGAATGTACCCATCCTTTTGATTGATGAAGAAGCAGACGGTGTGTCCACTATCGCAATAGATAACTATAAAGGTGGATTTATTGCCGGGGAATATCTAGTTAGTAAAGGCAAGAAGAAGATAGCAATTGTTTCTGGTAGGACTAAGGTTAAGGGTGGTTACAATGCAGAACTAAGATTTAAGGGGTTTCAACAGGCATTAAAAGCCAAAGGGCTTTCGATACCAAGCGGGTGTGCGATTGAGGTATTGCATTACTCTCGCGAAGATGGTATTGAGGTAATGCCAAAGTTGTTGGCAATGGGCGTGGATGCCATTTTTTGCGCAGCAGGCGATAACTGCGCGCAAGGTTTATTGACTGTAGCCAGCGAACGTGTAGTGCGGATACCCACTGATGTTGCAATTGTGGGCTTCGACGACCTGCCTATCGCGCGACTTTCGACACCAACACTTACTACTATTAAACAGCCTTTGGAGGAGATGGCTAAAGCCGCATACAATATGGTTGTGAACCAAAGAAACGAAATTCTCAACAAGCCTCAAAAAGTTATATTCAATCCTGAGCTTGTGATACGCAAATCAGCTTGAAATTTTGTTGCAAAGTAGTGGCGTAATTCGAACCAGATGATAAGGTCAGAAAGCGGCGAAAAATTAAGGTGTGCTAAACTCTTTCGATATCTTGTCTTTTAAAACTGCCCAAAAGCCCCAAGTATTTACTCACACCGGATACTTATAATATCATCCTATTGAATGTTTCGCTGCGGCTTCCTACCTTATTATCGTAAGAAGAGATGGAGGTGATTTCGATGGGCTTAACAAACGAAGAGAAACGCACACTGTTAAAGGTTGCCCGTTCCGCAATTGCTTGCGCACTTGAAAGTAAAACACTCCCATCGCTAAATTTTCAAAGCGGAGAACTGAATCGCCGTTCAGGCGTTTTCGTAACACTTCGAATTGGTGAAAATTTACGGGGTTGCATCGGTTATATTGAGCCGTTATTTCCTCTTGCCCACGCAACTCAGGAAGTAGCAGTGAAAGCCGCGATGGAAGATCCACGGTTTATGCCTTTAACGCAATCCGAATTGGATAAAATCACAATTGAAATATCAGTTCTCTCACCGTTAGAAGAATTAATTGATACGGAAACAATTGAAATTGGAAAGCATGGCCTCGTGATCGACGCGGGATATCGGCGCGGATTGTTATTACCGCAAGTGGCAACAGAGTACAATTGGGATCGCAGACAATTTCTTAAGCAAATCTCTTTAAAAGCTGGATTGCCACCTGATGCCTGGAAACGAAAAGAAGTAAAACTCTTCACATTCACAGTCGAGAAATTCGATGAATCTGAATTTGCATTATTAGAGGAGAAATAATTTCAATGAGTGCGAAGCTCACCGTTCGTCCTCCAACAGCTGCCGGACTATTTTACGAAGATTCGCCAGAAGTTCTTCAAATGAATATTGACGAATATTTAGAACATGCGCGAGTTCCAAAACTGAAAAGTATAGTACGGGCATTAGTATCGCCGCATGCGGGGTATGTCTATTCTGGATTTGCAGCTGCGCATGCTTATAAGATGGTTGAAAAAATTAATTATGATTGCGTTATCATTGTGGGACCGAGCCATCGTGAATATTTTAATGGCATTTCAATTTATCCCGGAGATGCATACGAAACACCGCTGGGGACAATTCCAATTAACAAGGAAATCAGAGAATTATTATTAGAAGAGAAAAATGCTATCATTGCATCGAATGAGGGACATCGTTCAGAGCATTCGATTGAAGTTCAGCTGCCATTTCTTCAACGCGTGCTTGGCGACTTTTCATTTGTGCCGATTGTTATGGGAGACCAGCGCCGACAGTTGTGCAATGAACTCGCCGAGGCAATTGCACGAGTAGGGACAAATCGTAATATCTTATTTGTCGCAAGCAGTGATCTTTCGCATTATCATCCATACGATGAAGCGGTGCTACTTGATAATCGCGTAATAAGCGAACTGGAAAAATTCAATTCAGAAACGTTTATCAATAAAATGGAAGAACATTCATTTGAAGCATGCGGCGGTGGCCCCATCGCAGCGATTATGAGTGCAGCACGGCGACTCGGAGCAAACAAATCAGAAATTCTCTATTACTGTAACTCCGGCGATATTACCGGCGACAAAAGCGGCGTTGTCGGATATCTTGCCGCTGCGTTTGTATAGAGAATTAAATGCGAAACAAGGTTCAATTCTTAATTAGTATCGTTGGAGCAGGTAAGGTCGGAACGACACTTGCAATGCTGTTTCATCATGCGGGCTATCGCATTGTTTCCGTTATTAGCCAAAAGAGGAATTCCGCTAGGAAACTTGCACGATTAGTTAAATGTAAAAACTATTCTGATTCTCTTTCTGATATTCATTCCGCGACTCGAATTATTCTTATTGCAGTGCCAGAGGAGTATATTTTTGGCATTGCGAAAGAGATTACGAAGCACTCGAATCTTAATTTTTCAAAACTTGCCGTCTTCCATACATCCGGTTCGCTTACAAGTGATGCCTTAAAGCCTTTGTATATGAAAGGAGCAGTAACATTTTCTCTTCATCCCATCCAATCTTTTTCAAAGGCGTCAACTCTTGCCCACCAAATGGCTCGGATGAAGAGTATTTTTTATGGATTTCAAGGTAACAAGACTGCACTCTCGTTAGCCCATCAACTTGTTAAAGATTTACACGGAAAATTAGTTAAGATTCCAAAAGAAGAAAAAATTTTGTATCATATTACATGTGTATTCGCCTCCAACTATTCAACGGTATTGCTTGGAGTGGTAGATGAATTAACAAAACGTATTGGCGGTGGAATTAAACTTGCATCTTTTGAGCCATTAGTAAAAACGAGTATAGAAAACGCTTTTCAACAGACACCTAAAATGGCACTCACAGGACCTATTGCACGCGGGAGTTCCGAGACAATCGAAAATCATTTGTATAAACTTCGGAAAGCCGATAAATCGTTATCTTTATTATATCAGCAAATCGGGTTGCAAGCACTAAAGATGGCGACGATGAAAAAATCTCTGAAGCCAAAAGTTGCAAAGCAGATTCAGCAGATCCTTGAATTTTAGATTAACATTGTAAAGGGAAACCATTGAAAGCACTTATTGCCAGCGGCGGACGCGGTACCAGGTTGCGTCCCATAACACATACGCAAAATAAGCATCTCATTCCCATCGCAAACAAACCGATTCTCTATTATGCCATCGAAGCGGCGGCGGAAGCGGGCATCAAAGAAATTGGCATTGTACATAATGCGGATAGTCAAGAAGTGCCAAATTATATCGGCGATGGCTCGAAGTGGGGAGTGAAAATTACGTATATCCCACAAGTAGTTCCGGGGGGACTTGCGCAAGTTGTACAATTAGCGGAGAAGTTTATTGCGGGCGACAAGTTTATTTTTTATCTCGGCGATAATATGCTTGTCGGAGGTGTGAAACGATTCGTGAACGAATTCGAGAAGAGTAGATATAATTGTTTTCTAACATTATCGAAAGTAAAAGATCCGGAACGTTTTGGCGTACCGGAAATTCGTAATGGTAAAATTGTTCGTGTGGAAGAGAAGCCGAAGAAACCCAAAAGCAGCTATGCAATAGCGGGAATTTACTTATACGATCATAACATCTTTGATGCAGTGAAGAGTCTAAAACCCAGTGCTCGCGGCGAATTAGAAATATCTGATGCACATACTTTGTTAATTAAACGCGGCTTCAAAGTTGGGTATACAGAAATTACCGGCTGGTGGAAAGATACTGGAAAGCCGACAGACTTGCTCGAAGCCAATCGGTTGATTCTTGATAATATCGAACCGCGCATTGATGGCAATGTTGATGAACGGTCCGATGTGGCGGGGCGTGTGGTGATTGAGAAGGGTGCGCGTATTATAAAAAGCAAAATTCGTGGACCGGTCATTATCGGAAAAAACTGCCTCATCGAAGACAGTTACATTGGTCCGTTCACTTCTATTGGCGATCGAACAAAAATAATAGGCAGTGAAATGGAATACAGTATTGTTCTTCGGGATTGCAAAGTCAATAAGGTCGGTATTCGTATCGAGGGCAGTATTCTTGGCAACGATGTGGAAGTCGTGGAAGCGGCAGGTAAACCGCGCGTCCATCGCTTTATGATCGGTGACCAGAGCAGAATTGAAGTTGTGTAAATACAATGAGCAACAAGCAATTATTGATGAAAAATGATCATTGAACAATTTCTAGTAACTAAAAAAAAGCACTGTAGAACATGAGTCAAAATAAATCAAACGCAGGTGAACAATCAAAGACAATGGATAAGATCGTGTCGTTAGCAAAGCGGCGTGGTTTTGTTTTTCAATCAAGTGAAATTTATGGTGGGTTGAACGGATGCTGGGATTACGGCCCGCTCGGTGTGGAAATGCTGAACAATCTGAAACAACAATGGTGGAAGAGCATGACCTACCGGGAGAATGTGGAAGGAATCGATGCGTCGATACTGATGCACCCTCGGGTGTGGGAAGCATCGGGTCACGTTGAGAATTTTACCGATCCAATGGTGGACTGCAAACAGTGCAAAGCGCGATATCGGATTGATGTTCTTTGCGAGGAACTTTCGTTAAAGAAGAAGAAAGATGTTCTCCGTGAAATCGATGCGCAAAAATTTGGCGGTCAGCAGAAGGATGAAACCATTTTAGAAGAATTCGCCAAACTCGTCGCAACGGATCAAGATGCGGCGCGCATTGTGCCGATGCTTTCCTGCCCGAGCTGCGGCAATAAAAACACATTTACCGAAGCTCGCAAATTCAATTTAATGTTTAAGACATTTGTTGGTCCTGTGGAGGATTCTTCGTCGATAGTTTTTTTACGTCCGGAGACGGCACAAGGTATCTTTGTCAACTTTCTAAACGTACAATCTGCATCACGGCAAAAACTACCGTTTGGTATTGCGCAAATCGGCAAGGCGTTCCGAAACGAAATCAACACCAAGAATTTTCTTTTTCGCACAAGAGAATTCGAGCAAATGGAAATGCAATTCTTCGTGAAACCCGGTACCGACGACCAACAATTTGAATATTGGCGTGGTGAAAGGATGCAATGGTTCGTCAACCTTGGAATGACTAAGGAGAAACTGCAATGGCATCAGCATCCGAAGGACAAACTTGCGCACTATGCCAAAGATGCATACGATATTGAATATCTTTT
>JBEKLV010000123.1:0-8378 GCA_050008835.1 Bacteroidota bacterium
TTTTTACAACATTATAAGTGAGAACAGAATACTTTCCTCGCTCCACTTCTATAACGCCAAAGCCTGTAATGAGAGTGCCAGGATCAACGCCAAGAATTATCATAATAATTGATGACTATGTAATCGATAATTTAGTATTTGTGTAAGATAGAAATTTCTCATCACCAATTCACTAAATAACAATTAATTAATTTCCGGTTCCTATTCGCGCTAATTCCTTATCGTCAATGTCGAAGTTGGCATGTAATTTTTGCACATCATCATAGTCCTCAAGTATTTCCATAAGCTTCAGTAAGTTTTCTGCATCTTTTCCTTCCACCTTTACCGTATTGTCGGCGACGAGAAGAATCTCTGCAGATTCGATCTTAATACTTTTTGTAATAAGGGCATGTCTCACTTTCTCAAAACTTTCAGGTGTGCAAATAATACTATACTCATCACCTTCGATTTTCATGTCTTCGGCTCCAGCATCGAGAATGATAGAGAGCAAATCGTCTTCCGGCACAACGGACTTTGGAACGAGTATGATGCCTTTCTTATGAAATTGAAAAGCTACAGATCCGGACATCGCAATTTTACCATGGTTTCGTTCAAGTATATGTCGAATGTCCGAGATTGTGCGGTTTTTATTGTCTGTCACGGTTTCAATAATAATAGCGACACCGCCCGGTCCATAGACTTCGTACACCACATCTTCATAATTGACACCGGGTAATTCACCAGTTCCTTTCTGTATAGCGCGCTTAATGTTATCGGCAGGCATATTACTTGCTTTCGCCTTTTCAATTGCGAATCGTAGCCGCGCATTACTATTTGGATCACCACCGCCAAGTTTTGCAGCGACAGTTATTTCCTTGATGACTTGCGTGAAGACTTTACCGCGTCGCGCATCGGTAATGGCCTTCTTCCGCTTTATTGTTGACCACTTACTATGACCGGACATTTATCCTCTCCTTAAAAGTTGAGAGTTATGAAACCTTTGAGCCTTTGAGCAGATAAGTATTTGAATATAAAAAAAATGATTGATGAAATATTCTTGCCAAGTGTTTCATTGCTCAAGGGCTTATTCACTCATCGGCTCACTTTACATCTCGAATTTTTAACTGAGGAACAGTTTCGCCTGCGAATTCACCTTCATCTAGCGAGAATGCCACATCAACTTTACTGCCGCTTTGAACACGCGTAAGCAAATGACCGAGATTAAATCCGATGGCATCCACAACATGCGTGTTGCTGCGTACTTTAAAACGGAGATGATTCTTTCCGACAATGCGTGGCTGTCCAAGAACTTCCACATTACGCGCTGCAAAGACAGGACGCATGTTCTCTGGCCCGAACGGTGCGAACTGATTTAACACTCGAATAAATTTTGGTGTTAGATCGGAAAGTTGTACTTCTGCATCAATCTTTATTTCTGGAGTAAGCAAATCTTCCGTAAGAAGTTCAGCTGCAACTTGCTTAAAAGCTTCGCGGAATTCATCGACCTTATCTAATTCCACTGTTAAGCCAGCTGCATATTTATGTCCGCCAAATTGTATTAGTTTGTCTTCGCACCGCTTCAGTGCCTCGTGAATGTTGAAGCCGGAGATACTGCGAGCAGAACCTTTAGCAACGCCGTCGACCGTTGTCATCATAATCGTGGGGCGATAATATCGTTCCACCAACCTCGATGCGACAATGCCGATAACACCGGGATGCCATGCTTCCTGATGTAAGACGATTGCGCTATCATTGTCTGCTTCAAGGAATTTTTCTACAATTTCCTGTGCTTGAAGAAAAGTTTCCTCATCAATCTTACGCCGTTCAAAGTTTTCATTTTCCATGACACGAGCGATTTGAACTGCACGGTCGTACGAATCACTTGCAAGCATTTCAACTGCTCTGTTCGCATCTCCTAATCTTCCCACTGCATTAATACGCGGTGCAAGTACGAAAACAATCTGCCCGGAAGAAATTCTGCCAAGTGACATACCAGAGGTTTCAATAAGTGCTCGAATTCCGGGTACTGGGATGGAGTTAATAAGCTCCAATCCCAATTTAACCATAACACGATTTTCATCGACAAGCGGAACGATGTCCGCAGTAGTTGCCAACGTTACGTATTGCAAATAGTCGAGCAGGCGTTTTGGTGCATCTTCGCCAAGCTTGCTTCGGATTGGCTCGGATGCCACAAGTGCTTGAATTAATTTGAATGCTACTCCGCACCCGCAAAGATATTTAAACGGATAAGAACATGATGGTTTCAAAGCGTCAAGTACAGCGGCAGCGTTCGGAATTTCGTTCCCCGGTTCATGATGATCGCAGATGATAACATCAATGCTATTTGAGCGAGCATATTCCGTCTGCTGAACTGCCGTAATGCCGCAATCAACGGCAATCAGTAGCTTAGCACCGGTATCGCGCACGTGATCGATGCCTGCTGTCGAAATGCCGTAGCCATCTTTGATTCTGTCTGGAATGAAATAACTAACGTTCGCGCCTGCGTCTTTCAGAAATTTCCACAACATCGCAGTACTATCAGTCCCATCAACATCGTAGTCACCAAAGACAACTATATGTTCGTTGTTCAAGATTGCTATTGAGATGCGTTTTACAGCGGCATCCATTTGATCCATAATAAATGGATCGTGGAGATCTTCCAAGCTGGGTCGAAAGAATGTCCGTGCCTTCTCGAATGTATCAATGCCTCGGCTTACAAGTATTTCGGTTAGGATAAGAGAAATGGAAAGTTCCTGCGATAATGATTGTGCTGTCTGAGTAATTTCTGGCGTTACGTTCGTATCATTGCGAAGTGTCCAGCGATATTCCCGAATAGGTGACAAATGTATCCTTTAGCAATATGATTGATTAATGTGGTGAGAAATCTGAGCACTTGATTGAATTCAAGCGCACTAAAATCCAGAAGCAAGAAGTGGTTGGTCGATAAGCCGAATTCTGTCTAATCCCGTTGAATGCCAAGGCAAACAGCGAAACGAGGCAGCCATTTCTCTGGGCGACCTACCCATCCCGTCTTCACTTTCGTGAACTTGCGCGGGCAACTCTGCCCCGTTTGGTTTTCACCAAACCGAGAACGGGATCTACATGGTCTTGCACCAAGCGGGGTTTCTCTCGTAACGCCGTTAGGCGCCATCGCTTGCGCGACCATCGCCATTACTGACGATGCGGTGGTCTCTTACACCACCTTTTCACCTTTCTCTCGATTCCTTCTTGCGAAGAAATCGGGATGTGTGTTTTCTGTGATACTTTCCGTTTCTGCAGGATATTGCCTGCAGAACCCTCGCTTTCTAAGTTAGATGCGGATTGAACCGCTTCTGACAAACACGCGAGGCACCTTGCCCTATGGTGTTCGGACTTTCCTCCCAATTTCATCTGAGATGAAATAGAGCGGCTGCCTGACGCACCAGCTTCTGCTTCTGGACTCAACGTCCAGCTTTCTCAACAAAATTCTTACAACTGCATCGAATGCAATTACAAAACAATTTTTAAATGGTTAATAATTTCTTCGTATCTATACCGCGATTTGCTAAATCATCCGCTTCCCGATTCTTCTCGCGCGATATATGCTTAATCATAAATTGAAATGGAGCCGCTACCAGAATATTTTGGATTTTCTGAAAATGTTTCTTCAGTTTTACATCCTTCACCTTATATTGACCATTCAATTGGCATACCATCAATTCGCTGTCGGAATGGACCACAAGGCGGCTGCATTTAGTTGCTTGCACCAGTTTTAAGCAAGCAGCGAGTGCAGTATATTCGGCGATATTGTTTGTTGCCTTTCCGATATAACCATACCGTGATGCGATCAAGTTGCCAAGTTCATCCTTCAATACAATGCCAACACCGCTTTCACCAGGATTGCCGCGTGAAGCGCCATCCGTATAGGCAAGAATGGTCATAGAATTTTTTTTGCGCTCTCAACGATTTCATCCGATACAAGAATGCGACCGCATCGCTCACAAGCGATCATAGCAGCGTTCTTCCGCAATTCCAACACTCGCTGCGGAGTAACACGGTTAAAACATCCGCCGCAGGACATCCGCTTCACAGATACAATTGCACGTCCATCTTCCGCTTTACGGATTCTGCTATACATCTGGTAATCGCTTTTTGAGATTTTGCTAACTATTTTCTCGCGTTGGTGATGCAATTTTAACTCTTCATCTTCATGTTCTTTGTTAACTGCGGCGAGTTCTTTTTTCCGGTTTGCAAGCTCTGCTTGAAGTGTTTCAAGTTCGGGGATAAGTTTTTCTGCATCTTCTTTTGCAAGCATAGCTTTGCCTTCCAGTGTTTCCATGTCTCTTTGGAGCTTTGTGATCTTTTCTTGTGAGAGATCGATCTCTCTTGCCAATATATCATATTGCTTGTTGGTCTTCACTTGAAATTGTTGAGCTTTATACTTCTCAATTTTTGCTTTGAGAGAAAGGATATCTATATCTGTTTGGTCTCGAACAGTAATCGATTTTCTTAAAATATCCTCGAGTTCTTTCTTGTTTGCGAGCTTGTTCTTTACGTTCTCTGATAATTCAGCAACAATTTGCGGGAGGTCGCCTTTCATTTCTTGCAGCTCGTCGAGGTTTGAATCAACTAACTGCAACAAGTACAATGAGCGTAATCTATTTTCCAACGATTGCTCCTCTCTGTAATGAAATAGCTTATATTATTTTAATCGGGTTCGTTTTATGTTTTGTGATGAATACATTCAACGGTTCGTGCGCCGCGTTGGCGGCAGATCGAAGTCGTGCTGCAATAGGTTTTAAAATAATTTGTTCAGTTTCCCAATGACCGGCATCGATAAGAGCGATGGTTTCGTTTGCTTTTTGAAATGCATGATATCGCACATCTGCGGTAACAAAAACATCTGCTTTTGCCGCGATAGCGTCGGGTAAAAGTTCACTTCCGGCTCCGCCGCAAACTGCGATGTTCTGAATTTTGCGTGTTAAGCTGCCAGTATAACGCAACGTTCCAACACCAAGTGTTCGCTTTAAGGACTTCAAAAAGAATCCAAGCGACTGAGGTTTTCGTAATTTACCGAGAGCGCCCATTCCAAAGTTTGGATTGGGGTTTTCAATAAAATAAATATCATATGCTGGTTCTTCGTACGGGTGAACAGCTTTCAATGCGGCAGTTACATCGGGCACGATTGCACGCGGTGCAATCATCTCAAGCCGTGTTTCCTCAACAAACTCAAGATTTCCACGCTTTCCTAAAAACGGATTAGATGCTGTTGAGCCGTAAAAACTTCCTGTTCCTTTCGTACCGAAAGAACAGGATAAATACTTGCCTATAATTCCTGCGCCTGCTTGTGTCATTGCATATCTGACGCGTTCCACATGCCCTTCGGGAACGAACACAACAATCTTTGCCAGAGAATTTTTTAACGGTGCAAGGAATCGAATGTTTTTTAATCCGAGTATTTCGGCTAGTGCAAAGTTGACACCGCCTTGCGTAAAATCTAAATTAGTATGTGCCGAAAAAAGGGCAATTTTATGCTCTGCAAGCCGCAAGACTAATTCACCAACAGGATCGTTTGCGATAATTGCTGATGGCGGCCGGAAAAGCAATGGATGATGCGAGACAATGAGTTCCGCCTTTTGATCGATTGCTTCGTTAACGATTTGTTTGGTGACATCGAGTGTTAATAAAACTTTTGTGACTCTGTTTTGCTTGTCGCCAACTTGCAACCCAACATTATCTTTTTCCCAGGCAACCCATTTTGGCGCCCAATCTTCAAACAGCTGGACAATATTTATTACACGCAGGCTCATATAAAAAAAGTGTCCCGCGGTTGGGCGGGACACTTTGTAAATCTCTAAGTTTTTTGAAGTGTAATTTTATCGATTATTAATTTCTTTTTTACAGGCATCTTGATTTGCATTACAACTATTTATAAGGATTCATTTCACACTATCACTATAAAATAATAATAAAAAAATGATAGAGATGCAAGATGTACAGCCTATCAAACGTTGTTAGAATAATCGCCGTGGAAATCTATTTTTTCAAAATTTAGATCACGTAATCGTTTAATCTCTGAATCGATTGTGTTGAAGCGGTTCTCAAACGATTTCATCACTTCTGGCTTTACCGTTTCCAAATTTTGACGATGCAGGAGATCAAAACTTATTTTAACTGCTGCAAGCGGATTGTTGAATTCATGACATACTGTGACGACTAATTCACGGATGGCTTGGGCGCGATTTTCAGCTAACGCCAACCTTTTTTCGATTGCTTGTTTGTGTTTCCGTAGATCAACGCGGTCAAGAATACTGAGAATTGTTCGAGGCAGATATACTTCCTTTAGATCATCTTTCAGCAGAAAATCTTCAACACCAAGTTTCATTGCCTCAACCGCAAGTTTGAAATCGCGATACCCAGTTAGAAAGATAATTGGAATGAAACGTCCCATCTGATCCAATTGCAGGCAGAACTCCAAACCGTTCGATGTTGGAAAGTAGTAGTCTATGAGAATCACATCTATCTCTTGGTTCTGAGCAATTTCGGCAAGCGCACCTTCAACAGAATCCTTCCAAACAGTAACAAATGTGCGTTGTTGGAAACGTTTAAGGATAACTTGAACCAATTTAGCAAATGTGACATCATCATCCACTAGAAGAACACGTATGGGCTTTGGCTTATCACTATCGAGAGTTTCCATATATTAATATTACCACAAGTTCATATAACATTCAACGGCAGATTTGTTCTTCGATGCATATGGCCGAAATATTTTGAGATTTGAGCTGATGTACGCTTTCTTGTGGAATTGTTTGCTTTTTATAAGTATTCTTTATATAATCACCATTGTAAATACCTATTAAGAATTTTCAAAAGTACTATTTTCAAGACGAAAACAGACATTCTGCGAGGAGATGCTTTATGCCAGCAAAAAATAAAATTTTAGTTGTTGATGATGAAGAAGCACTTCGCGTTGTTCTCAGTGCTGAATTAGAAGGCGAAGGGTATCAGGTGTCCAGTGCTGTTGACGGACAAACAGCGATCGATGTTTTAACGACTAATGAATTTGATCTCATTCTATTAGATATTAAAATGCCTAATGTTGATGGATTTGAAGTGTTAAAGTTTGTAAAAGACCGCTGGCCTAAGACCAAAGTGGTAATGTTGACGGGTTTTGCCGACCTTAAAAATGCTATCGAGTCAAAGAAGCTCGGTGCAGAAGATTTTGTTAGTAAGCCATATGACCTCGTCGACCTGCTGACCACAGTCGAAAGAGTTCTTACGAGCGCATAAATCCGGCAAGGGAGGCCTGCCGATATGTCCAAAAAACATCGGGTTCTTGTCGTTGACGACGAAGAATCTATAACCTATCTCGTTAAAACCGAACTTGAAGATTTACCGGAGTTTGAAGTTGATACTGCATTAAGCGGTTCGGACGCAATCAATTTGATCCAATCAAAAGTCTATGACGTCGTGCTGCTTGACGTAAAGATGCCACGCATTGGAGGCGTTGAAGTTCTCAGATATATTAAGGAACATGCTCCGACCACCCAAGTAATTATACTAACGAATGTTGTCAACGTCAAAACGGCAATTGAGACGACAAAACTAGGTGCATATGACTTCGTCAGCAAACCGTACGAACCAGCTGAACTTTTAGCTACAGTCCGTCGCGCACTTGAACACAAGCAGCTGCTTATCGACAAGGAAGTGAACCAGCTTGAGCGGCCTGTTGAACTGATTGGTAAATGACAGATATTCAAAGACATCGTCAACAAAGCGATTAAATTAGCATCGAGCGAAGCGTTTGTGTTGATTCAAGGATCCAGCGGTACCGGTAAGGAACTCTTTGCGCGACTTATTCACCAGCACAGTACACGCAAGGATCAACCGTTTATTGCTGTCAATTGTGCTGCAATGCCGGATCAATTGTTAGAGAGTGAATTATTTGGACACGAAAAAGGATCGTTCACAAGCGCCGTCAAAACGAAGCAAGGCCTGGTTGAAGTTGCTGACGGCGGTACGTTATTCTTGGATGAAGTAGGCGATATCAGCATCACAACTCAGCCAAAACTTCTTCGCTTTTTGGAAACAGGTGAGTTCCGGAGAGTTGGCGGCACGAGCACAAGAATGGTTGATGTTCGTGTTATCTCTGCAACAAATAAAAATTTACAGGAAGAAGTAAAAGCAACCCGTTTCCGAGAAGACTTACTGTACAGATTAAATGTTGTCAGTCTTCGCCTACCAAATTTAAAAGAACGAAAAGAAGATATTCCAATTCTCGTAGAAAATTTTCTTTCGCGAAAAACAAAAACGAAACATCTCAGCCCAGATGCATTTCAAGTGCTTATGAGTTATGATTGGCCGGGTAATGTACGCGAACTTGAACATGTAATTGAAGGCGCTGTTGCGCTCAGTCA
>JBEKLV010000124.1:0-8356 GCA_050008835.1 Bacteroidota bacterium
TTATTTATTCTTATGAATTTAACATCTTTGCAATCGCCTGCGCAACGTAATCGACCAGTGGAATGACTTTCCCATAATTCATGCGCCTAGGGCCGATGATGCCTACACGGCCCGTCACTCCGCCAACATCGTACGTTGCTGTAACAAAGCTGTATTCTTTTGTTGTTTCGTCTTTATTTTCTGTACCGATTGTTACCACATAATTCCTATGCGATTCATCATGCCTTTCCAATAAGTGAACTATGATGTCTTCGTTTTCAATAAGTTCAATAACAGATCTAAAGTTTTTGGGATCTACAAATTCCGGCTGATCCACTATATTTTTCGTCCCGCCAATAATGACTTTTTCACGATCCTTGGAATCAGTGAAAAGTTGATCCACCGATTCAATAAAAAGCCGGATCAGGCCGGTTTTTTCATTCTGCATATCCCGAACTCGGTCAATGAACGAATCGCGGATTTCTCTTAATGTCAATCCGGACAACCGCTCATTGATAATACGACCAACTTGATCGAGATGATCGCGAGGGACTTCAGCGCCGACTTCCAACATAATCGTTCGGACAATACCGGTATGAATAGAAATCACCACGAGAAGTTTCGAGCTAGTTATGGGAATTAATTCAATTTTTTCAAATATACCGCTGCTTAAATGCGGCGATGTTACAATGCTAAGTTGATGTGAAATCTTCCCGAGCAATTTTGATGTCTCACGCAGCATTTCATCTGCATCATTTGTCTGATTTAATTGCTGTTGAATTCGCAGTTTTTCATCGTCACTTAACTGTTGCATCTCCATTAGATAATCGATATAAAACCTGTATCCGAGGTCAGTCGGCACTCTTCCCGCCGATGTGTGCGGATGAGACAAAAATCCGGTTTCTTCCAAATCCGCCATCACATTGCGGATAGAAGCCGCGCTGAGATTCTTTTCTAAATGTTTTGAAATATACCGCGAGCCGACAGGAACAGCTGTCTGAATATAATTGTACACGACGTGATGCAAAATGCTCTGTTCACGTTCGGTTAGCTTTTGGTTTTCCTTAGTCACTTCTACCATCTTACACCTACATCTCCAATACAAAATTAACCATTAAACGCTCCTTTGTCAAGGTAAGCACTCGATGAGTGCGAGTGCTCTAATGTGGTAAACGAAATCTCACAACTGTCAAAATTTGCGAGAAATTGCATCGCCTCACATTTATTATTATCTTATCGTAGTTATGAAAGCAAAACTTGTTCTTGAAAACGGTACTATCTTCACCGGCGAATCGTTCGGTGCAAGCGGTGAAAAGACCGGCGAAGTGGTTTTCAACACCAGTCTCACTGGATATCAAGAGATTCTTACCGATCCATCGTACGCAGGGCAAATTGTTACAATGACGTATCCGCTCATCGGAAATTACGGTGTGAACACGGAAGATCTCGAATCGATCAAACCGCAAGTAGCGGGATTCGTAGTGAAGGAATATAGTGAATTTCCAAGTAACTTCCGCTCAACCGAAAGTCTCGGCAATTGGCTCTTAAAGCACAATATTGTCGGCATTCAAGGTATAGATACAAGAATGCTGACGAAGATGATTCGTTCCGTTGGTGCAATGCGCGGAATTATTTCTATGGAAGATTTAGATGACAATAATTTGCTTGCCAAGGTAATGGAATCGCCGCAAATGGCGGGATTAGATCTCGCCAGCTGTGTTACAACGCTTCAATCGTATAGATGGGATAAAGTTGATCAGACACAGTTCGCACTTCCTCTAGCTAAGGCTGTTTCTGGAAAGAAATGGAACGTAGTTGTGTACGATTATGGCGTGAAGCAGAACATTCTTCGGCGATTGACTTCGTACGGATGTAGTTTAACAGTACTGCCCGCGCAGACTTCTGCAGAAGATGTATTAAAAATGAAACCGGATGGGATTTTTCTTTCAAACGGTCCAGGCGATCCGGCGGCGGTAACTTATGCGATCGAGAACATCAAGAAACTTATTGGAAAGAAACCGATCTTTGGCATTTGCCTCGGACATCAACTGCTGGCATTAGCACTAGGTGGAAAAACATTTAAACTGAAATTCGGGCATCGCGGAGGCAACCATCCCGTAAAGAGTCTAAAAACCGGTTCGATTGAAATTACTTCGCAGAATCATGGCTTTGCTGTTGATCCAGATTCACTCGATGCAAAATCTATTGAGATTACCCACGAGAATTGGAACGATCATACGAACGAAGGATTCCGCCATCGTTCGTTGCCGATCTTTTCCGTTCAATATCACCCGGAAGCTTCACCCGGTCCGCATGACAGCGATTATCTTTTCTCACAATTCGTGGAGATGATGGAAAAACAATAGTACAATACATTTTTATTTGGCAATAGATGTTTCCTCATAACACAGGCTGAGCTTACTTAAACTGCAATGAGAATGAAGCTTGAGGAGACTAACCTCCTTTTACTTCGTTTTTTCTAGTGACTTCAATTTTGATTCTATAATCATTAATATTACCATTACCCAGCCAATAAGCAACATTGTATACTTTACGAATGAATTTTCAATAATTGAATTTTTCAGCTTCTCAGCATGAAATATGATCTCACGCGGCATACCGATCAGTCGAATGGCTAATTCAAAAATACTCAATCCTGAAAGCCATAGAATAAGAAAGATAAGAGCATCAACCGCGACAAAGATGAGAAAATCCAGGAGAATGTTTTCCAGAACGCGCTGTTTATGGTTTTCATGCAGAATTTTCTTCATCGTCGTTACGTTAAAATCAGGACCGATTGCTTCCAGATAGCTACTTTTCAGCATATCTTTTGTGAGCTTATCAATATTTGAATTCTTCATCATAGTATAGATTGAATTTCCGATTTCAAATTCTTATTTAAAATTTTATACATTTTATTTCTAGCCCTATGCAATTTCATTTTTGCGTTATCCTGATTAATGCTCGTTATCTCCGTAATTTCATCAATTGAATTTTCAGTTAAATAATAGAGTGTCAGAAGCAGCCGGTCTTCGACATTCAATTCTTCCAGCGCATTATGGATGAATTTTTTTTGATCCGAAGAATCCAGACTGCGATACGCCGATTCTACGCTTTCTATAACGATATCGGTAATATCATCTTCTTCAATACTGCTGAATTCCGGTCTTTTACCCCTTGTTCTCGACAATGAACTGTTAACTACAATCCTATAAAACCACGTAGAAAATTTCGAATCTTTCCTAAATTTATCAAGCGACCTGAATGCCTTTAAAAATGCATCCTGGACAATTTCTTCTGCATCTTCTCTATTGTCTACAATTCGAAACGCAATAGAGAAAGCCATGCCTTTATATTTATCGATAAAATAAGAATATTTGGATACGTTTCCTTCAAGAACTAATTTCAGATAAAGATCGTCCATTGCTACTCGACAGATTTGGTCTCGGTTTTCTTTCTGTACACAAAGTACCCAATTAATCCGAGACCGCCAAACAGAAGTGCATTAATCGGCATGATAATTTCCTGCCGCATTGGAGTATAGATAGCAAGAATGTATCCTAACAGCAATCCCAATCCGATTCCGCCTATAAGCATCCCCCACATCAAAACTTGATTGAATGTAGATTCTTCTTTGATAAAGATTGAAGCATCTATTCCCTTTTCAATCAATGCCATTCTTTCCTTGTGTTTCGCTCTCCTGCTAAAATAATAAATCAACACAATTAAGGCGGGTGGTGCCCCAAAAATAAGAACAATGGCTAACATTCCTGCTAGTATTCCGAGTACATTTTCCATATTATTCTCCAATCATAAGTTTTTATGTATTATTCAGTATTCTTCTCACAACATATATGACTACATGTAACGGATTTAGGTAACAGGGGTAGATGCAAAGATTAATAATCAAATAATGGCTGAGTGATCCCGATCCGCGATAGAGTGACCGGAACAAGTGCTACATATGTCGCTGGATATACATGGCATAGCTCTAGCAATTGGGATATAACTACCTTAGTGCTCTGGACTAATGGCACCGGTACCTACACTAATAGTTCCAGTGCTTCCGGCTTTTCATTCACGTTCGTAAAAGGAGGCACATCCTCCACCGATTATTCTAACACGTATACTTTATCGATCGGCACATGCCACGTAACGAGTTTTTCTTCAAGCGGGATGCAAGGGACATTCAGTGGTACTGCTACGAATAGTCAGAATAGTACGATTTCCGTCACAAATGGTTCGTTTAATGTAACATTTGAAACCCAGACATATTATTAAAAGCAACCATCCTGCTTATTGTTTTCTTTATGAAAAACACCAACGCTCGAAATGAACGCCGGTGTTTTTTTATGAGAATAGGGCGAAAATATTATCATTTAGACAAATAACCAGGACATAATTTTAGAAAATCCCTAATAATAGTAACCCGGATTCGGAAACATCCGGCTTTTTGTTTTATTATAACTCACTTAGTATTTCTTTAAATAAGTATCTTTCAAATACCTCCAAGACCGATTGCTATTTTTCCCGACATCACCTCTAGTGCCTAAAAGATTTTTATTGATTCAAACACTACTCGACATTCAAATATAGTGCAAGGATTTAAGTAACTTTAAAATTGGATTTAGAACAAATCCCAATATTCCCAAGATAAAAAGAATTTTGGCAATTCTTATTCCCCACTTCGACCAAATCTTTTGTTCCAGTTGGAATTGTTCAACACTTTCCCACCGTTTATTCTGCCACGCCCATTCATTCCCTCTCATTCCCAGAACTATCATCATTACAAATCCGATAACCGGTACCATGCAAAGAAAAGCGATATAGGTCTTATTACGAATTCCCCATATCCAATTCAGGAAAAAGGCTCCCCAATTCCATCGGATGATTTCTCGCGGGATATCTGCCGTCTCCCCCTGTCCCGATGTGTTCTCCATAATTACATTTCTGTTATCGATACTATTGGTACGAACGCTTCACAACACCTATAAAGATGCCGTTTATAAAAAGGCTGTTCGTCGCTTTCAAGCCGCTGACAAGTTCTAAAATAAGTGTTGTAACTTTTCCTGTGTATCGCGATCGGGTCACTCTAATATCGATCTACTTTTCGAGTCTTTTAAAAATCGCATAGAGATCACCATATTTAATCGGTTCTGTATAACCATTAACATTAAGTTTGCTGAGTGGTTTACGAATATTCTCCGGATATAAATCTATATTTACCGCTCCAAGAATTCCACTCATTTCACGCGATGGATCGACTGAATATCGCATTGCCAGTTCATTAAAATTTTGCCCTTGTTCAATCTGATTGTAGACAGAATCAGCTTCTTCTTGTGTTGTGCAAAGTATTTCGGCGAGATTCATAAACTGTGGACTTGCATTGCGCAAGGTGGATTTCATATGAAACCATGAGCCGAAAGGTTTATTATCCATCCGAGCAGGAGTAAAACGCCATTGCTTCATCGAGGATAATGCCAGCGAATCCCATGCAGCGTCTCCACTACCTTTAAGCATACGCGTTTTTCCGACAGTTCCATCTTCCTTGATGAACATTACTGTTTCCAGTTCGAATACAGGCCGTGTTAATGTTGCCGGAAATGGAGGAAGCTGGGATTGAATCAACAATTGCGGCACAGAACTATCCGTAATTTCTTTCATAGATGAACAACCGATAAAACAAACAACGCATAGCAATAATATCGAGAGTCTCATAATCCACCTCCTAAAAAATGTGAGCGAATGTTTAAACCTCAATTATACTATACGAACCTTCCTAAAGCACTAAAGGAGATATTAATCGGTTTTTCATACAATCTCAAGCAGTATTTATCTATATGTAATAATCTCCAGCAGTTCTAACTCTCTTTGACTGTTTACGAATATCAGGAATTATAAGATTCAGGCGGAATGATAAAAAGAACAATTTCTATTCAGTGCCAAAGGCCGACATAATTATTGATACAAGGATTGTTATAAAAAACCAGTAAATGAACACGAAGACAACGACCGCAATAAAAAAAATAACGACATGGCCAGTCAATATGCCTTTTAAATCTTCAAACAATCTCTTCATAGACCTAAACGGCGTGATTAAACCGATAAGTATCCAAATCGCTGTGGAGAGAATGAAATAAATAGAATCTGATGTTTCGAATTCTGTTACATCAACATCAAAAAATGATATAACGAAGTAACCTAATGGAATTAAGATAAAACCCAGTAACGCACTAAGGAATGCCACGACAAACCTATATAATATAATTTCGTATAGTTCTTGTTCTGGTTCCTCTTGAGGATTTATTTGTAAATTGGGCATGTGTTTTCTATTCAATAAATTATTTTTGTGTATAATAAATGCTGAAACTTTTGAGGGTCTATGAGCATCGGCAAGATTTGTATTCCCATTTATAAAGCAAGCTGTTTTTATTGTTCAAGTGAGACTTCTTTATTTGCCCTAATAAAAAACCATCTGATGAAGCAAGTTAAAAAGGATAAGAAACAAATATGTTCACCATGTCAAATAGAGCTAACTTTTTATCAATAAAGAGACACATCCGTAACCATTCTTTTTGTAAACATTATACTCACAGGTAATACTACTATTAAAGTTAACGCAAATGGCTCAAAGAAATTAGAGGCAATTCCGAGTAACAAGGCAGGAAATTGCATCTTTATAACTTACTTCCGTGCAGAAATGGTAGAAAGATTTTTGCCAAAACACAAACGCCGATGATTCAAGATCAACGGCAATTATTTTAAATTTCATTTTCCCCTTTTTTAGTTTCGCAATATGGAATACATCTGAATCATTTCAATTGTCGTTACGTGTACGTTTTCAAGGATGGTTGAAACCTATCATAAATCTTCACTACCACTGAAGCAATAGTGATTGATACAGCAAAACCGGATAGAAAGTTAACAATATTGTACTTGAGTATTTTCACAAAAGAACCATAGGTCAGTGCAAATGGGTGAATTGCATAAAATACGATGAAAATGAATAATGCAGTTATCCAGAAACTTTTTGGATAACGAGGAATAACAAGTTTAGGCTTTTCGGAGGAATGGAGAACTACGACAAATAAAACTATAATCGCGCCCAATATCCCACAACCATATTGCAGGAGCTTGAATATTGGTAAATGATAGATAAATGTTGTTTGGGTGAGAAAGGCAATTTTCTGAACAAAAAAACCGGAGAAATGTGTAAAACTATCCCAAACGAGGTGAGTTATGATACCGATAACAGCCGAAACGAGAATAATGAAGAGGCGAAAAGAAGATTTAAATTCCCAACTATTCGACAACCAATCAGAATATTTACTTACTAAAAAATTAGGCAAAGCAGATGCAAGACTTGCCTTGATTATGAAATGCCATAAAAATGCAACACCTACTGTGATTGGAAGACAATAATATAAAATACCAGCGAGTGAATGACTAAGCGAGGTGCCAGTTTGTGTGTGAAATAGATAATCAAAATCCGGAGCCATACTGCCAATGACGAGACTCGTCATATCCATTCGTGTTTTTCGAAAGGGAAAGACCGCTACTGGATGAGCAAGAGTAAATGGCATAGAAGAACATACCTGAAATTAATGTTTATACGAATTTTGCTTTTGTAAAAAGAGGACACACTTGTTGCTTATACTAGATTTATCTCGCACAGAAATGGTAGAAAGATTTTAACCAAAACACAAACGCCGATGATGTTTCCACCACCAGCGTTTTCCAGGTTTATACCTTAAAAATAATTTCTCCTGGATCAATAGAGATCATTTTTTAATAAAACGTTCAATTACCGTACCTATACTCGGCATTGTTGGTGCGCTATCCTCTTTTAATATTCCTGTGTCAACTCGACTAAACAATGATTGTAGGATGATTGTCTTATCCTTTTCATCGATTTTACCTTCTTTGCTCAATGCAAGATAAACATAGGTTAATTGTTCTCTTTCCTCAGCATCTCTTTCGATATGAAAAGAACTCAGAGTCATACGAGCGGCAATTCTAATAAGATATGTCAGAAAGGAAATAATAAGAGCAAATACAATTAAGGACTTTATCGCTAAGGGATCCCCTTGTAACAACCTACCATGAAAGGAATCAGGGGTATTGTAAAGAATATAGAAAAGTGGTTCGACAACAAAAAGAGTAAAAACAACAGTCAAAGCCATCCAAAACCATCCTCGTTTACGATAATTCCGAGCTCGTGTCTTCCAATATCGCACTGGTGCCTCAATTTGTATCCAATTACGATATGTCTTTTCCAGATTCTCTAGACCTTCCCTTTTCTCCTTTGCAATTGTGTCTAATTCTGATTCTTTCGTTTTTTTAAGCCCCTCAAGTTGTTCCCCATGATCTTGTTGCC
>JBEKLV010000125.1:0-8318 GCA_050008835.1 Bacteroidota bacterium
ATAAGCGCCGATAAACCTTGATTGTATAAATTCTATCAGAAAACTATCGCTTTCAGTGACATAAGGAAACTGCTTGCATCATTGCATGATTACGAGTATTATCTTAACGACTGAGTAAATCGCAATGCGAATTTGTCTGTATAGGGAGTTGGAGGTTAAAAATGATTCTATCTAAAGTCATCGGCACTCTTGTTGCCACACAGAAGAACCAAGCGTTGCGTGAGCACAAATTACTAATTGTTCAACCGATCGATCTCAATGGGGCATTCTTAGGACGTGATTTAATTGCTATCGATCACGTAGATGCCGGCGTAGGCGATACCGTACTCGTAATGCAGGAAGGCACTGGCGCACGACAAATTTTGAAGCGGGAAGACATCCCTGTGCATTCAGTAATCGTCGCGGTGGTAGATGGAATGGACATTCCGGTTATAGAACAACTCTAAAGCTATTATTTTGAATATGATCAACGTCCGCGAGCTTCTCCGGCTTTCTTCTGTGCCGCGCATCGGTCCACAGAAAATTCGCGCCCTCATTGCGCACTTTAAGACACCTAATGATGTTTTCCGTGCTTCTGCTCGCGAGTTGATTGCTGTTCCCGGAATCGACAAAAAACTTGCTTCAAACATTCTTCATTACACCACCGAAGAAAAGTTTGCTGATGAACAATTGAAGCGATTAAACAAACTCGGCGGCAGAATCCTAACGTTATGGGATAAAGAATATCCCGATCTCCTTCGTAAAATTTACGATCCGCCTGCTTTCTTTTTTATTCTTGGAAAAATAAAAGAAACTGATTCGCGTTCCCTCGCGCTCGTCGGTACAAGGCATCCTACTCCGTACGGTCATTCTGTCGCAGAAAGTCTAACTCGTGAAATCTCTCAGCATTCAATTACTGTCGTTAGCGGATTAGCGCGAGGTGTGGATACAATAGTGCATTCAACAGCATTGAAATATGGAAGCCGAACCATTGCAGTCATTGGCTCCGGTTTGGACGTTCCGTATCCTCCTGAAAATAAGAAATTGATGGAACGCATTTCTGAAGAAGGCGCGGTCATTTCGGAATTTCCGATGGGCACTCAACCCGATGCACCAAACTTCCCACGGCGCAATCGTATAATCAGCGGACTTTCACTCGGCACCATTGTTGTCGAATCTGCTGAAGACGGCGGCGCATTGATTACTGCGACAACGGCGCTCGATCAAGACCGCGAAGTCTTTGCTGTGCCCGGTAATATCACAGAAAAACGCAGCAGCGGACCAAATAAATTAATCCGCGAAGGACGCGCCAAGCTTATTACAAACGCTCAAGATATTTTCGACGAGCTGGCATCTCAGCTACATCTTTCGTTTGATCAGAATGATATTAAATTACAAGTTGATCTGACACCAACTGAACAATCGCTGTTTCAATTCCTTTCCAACGAACCAATTCACATTGACTTGCTTTCTGAACGAACAGAGATGTCTACATCTGATACGTTGGTTACATTGCTTTCATTAGAATTCAAAGGTATTGTTCGCCAACTTCCAGGAAAATTGTTTGTTCGATCGTAAGTTGCGTTCCTTTTCTCTCAGGTGATTTTTCACTATACTATATAATATGGTTGAGAGAAAAATGTTTGAGCTTCAACATACAATTATCGACGATACTATTCCACGAATCAAATTTGCATGCAATCTTTCCGCCTGCAAGGGAGCGTGTTGTACGCTTGCCGGAGGCACGGGTGCGCCTTTATTGGACGATGAAGTTGAACAAATTGAACATGCATTCCCAATAATCAAATCTTTACTTCCGAAAGAACACCTTGAATCCATTAAGCAATTCGGACTTTATGAAGGCAAATCTGGGTCTTTCACAACGATGTGCTTCAACAATCGTGCTTGCGTATTTGTGTTGTACGAAGAAGAAATCGCCCAATGCGCTTTCGAGAAAGCGTTTGGAGAAGGCAAATTGAAATGGAGGAAACCAATTTCCTGCCACCTTTTTCCAATTCGAGTACGCTCTGGCGTACAAGATCTGTTGCATTATGTGCGAATTGCTGAATGTGATCTTGCTATAAATCGTGGAGAGAATGAAAACATTTTTTTAAGTAACTTCCTTAAGGAACCACTCATTCGGGCTTATGGTTTAACATGGTATTAAGAATTTCGACTCAGATGCGACTGGGAAAGAAAAGATCATGAGAATGAATAAGCACTTGTCAATAACGAAACAATGATCAATCTTTCACAACAACTTCGGCTCGGGTTAAAACTTACGCCGCAACAGGTGCAGTATTTGAAATTGCTCCAGCTACCCATGCTTTCGCTTGAGCAGCGAATCAAACTGGAACTTGAACTGAATCCTATGCTTGAGTTGAACGAAGAACAAGAATTATCTCAAGAACAAGAAGAGCCAGCTGAAGAAGCCGAAGATAAATCTGAAGAAATAACAGAAGATATCCAGCCTAAAGACGATTACACGATTGAAGACTATTTGAATGACGACATCTCGGGTTTTAAAAGTCCCGAGGCATATAAAGCTAATGATGAGGACGATTCGTACGAATCTCCTCAGCAATCGACTATTCCGCTTTCCGAAAGACTTCTCAGCCAGCTGAAGATGTTTTTAAGTGATGACGAAGAGATCTTACTTGGAGAAGAAATACTTGGCAATGTAGATGAGGATGGCTATCTGCGGCGCGATTTAGCTCTGATCGTTCAAGATCTTAACTTAAGTTTTGGTTTATCCCTTTCCATTGAAAAAGCCGAAAATGTTCTTCAGAAAATACTTCTACTGGATCCACCAGGCATTGCAGCAAGAAATCTGCAGGAATGTCTTATTGCCCAACTTCATGCTGGAAAGTATGCATCCTCGCTAAAAGAACTTGGAATTAGAATTCTGAAGGATTTCTTTGAAGATTTCAAACTTAAACGCTTTGACAATCTTGAGCACAATCTCAACATAAGCCGAGAAACGTTGAAAAAAGTCATCGATGTAATTCAACATCTCACTCCTAAACCGGGTGAAGGCGAATTCTCGGCACAGGAAAATTATATCACACCCGATTTCATAGTTGAAAAAGATAACGGTGATTTCATTATTACTCTCAACGATCGCAACATTCCGACATTGCGAATCAACAGCGCTTATAAACAATTAATAACGCCAAAAGGAAAGAAAGTTTCGGCAGAGACAAAAGATTTCGTCAAGAAGAAATTTGAATCGGCAAAATGGTTCATTGCCTCCATCCAACAGCGGCGTGAAACATTGATGAAAGTGATGAAAATTATTGTTGAAAGACAGCGAACGTGGTTCGAAGAAGGCGAATCGCTCAAACCGATGATCTACAAAGACATTTCTGAAGTTGTAGGTGTGGACATCTCTACAATCAGCCGTGTTGTCAATAGTAAATATGTGCAGACAGAATTCGGCGTCCACTCCCTGCGCTTCTTCTTTACTTCCGGACTTGAATCCGAGAACGGCGAAGATGTATCAAATCAAGTTGTCAAACAGCGAGTTAAGGATATTATCGCAGCGGAACCATTACAAAATCCTTTGAATGATGATAAAATTGCCGACATCCTGAAACAGGAAGGCATTCATATTGCCCGGCGCACGGTTGCAAAATACCGCGAACAGCTTGGACTTCCTATCGCGCGAATGCGCAGAAAGGTCTGATTCAATATGGTAAAAGCATTAATGGAAGAGAATAAAATTCACGCAACCACCATCATTGGACTTAAGCATAATGGACATATAGCCATCGGCGGTGATGGTCAAGTTACACTTGGCACTACAGTGATGAAACAAAAGTCGAATAAAATACGAAGACTCTATAACAATTCCGTACTAGCAGGATTTGCAGGTTCGGCAGCAGATGCTTTTAGTTTATTGGAACGTTTTGAGGAAAAATTAGAACAATACCAAGGTCAACTTGCGCGAGCGGCTGTAGAACTTGCCAAGCTATGGCGAACAGATAAATATCTCCGTCAACTTGAAGCGTTGCTTGCTGTACTCGATAAGGAGCATGCACTCATCATTTCCGGTACTGGAGATGTTATTGAACCTGACGACGGCATAGTGGCAGTTGGTTCCGGTGGAAGTTACGCGCTGTCTGCAGCACGAATACTTGTTAAACACACAAAACTAAGCGCGCGAGATATTGTTCAGGAATCTCTCAACGCTGCTTCAGATATTTGCATCTATACAAATAAAAATTTCACTATCGAAGAATTGTAGGCACTGTGGCAAAAAAACAGATTGTAATTCCGCAAAAAGAATTGACTCCACGGCAAATAGTCCGTGAGTTAGATAAATACATTATCGGTCAGCACGCTGCAAAGAAAGCAGTTGCCATCGCATTGCGAAATCGCTGGCGTCGTCTCCAAGTTACCGGAACGTTGCGCGAAGATATTATGCCGAACAACATTATTCTCATTGGTCCTACTGGTGTCGGTAAAACAGAAATCGCGCGGCGTCTGGCAAAACTTTCCGGTGCACCGTTTCTCAAAGTAGAAGCATCGAAATTCACAGAAGTTGGTTACGTCGGCCGTGATGTCGAATCAATGGTGCGCGATCTTACAGAAATTTCTGTAAATATGGTAAAGGCGGAAAAAGCGGCAGAAGTAGAAAACAAAGCGCGTGAGCTGACAGAAGAACGTCTGCTTGATATTCTCGTCCCTTCAAATCGCCGCACTAAGACAGCAGAAACACAGGAACCGCCAGTGAGCACAGCAGTTAATGTAGAACAAGATAATGAAACCACGCGGCAGAAATTTCGAGAAAAACTGCGTTCAGGCAGTCTTGATGAACGTTTGGTCGAACTTGAATTATCAGCGTCACAAATGCCACTGATGCAGGTGATGGGTCCATTCAATATGGAAGAGATGGGCATTAATTTACAGGAAGTGTTCGGCAATATTTTGCCTAAAAAAGAAAAACGCCGCAAAGTGACAGTTGCTGAAGCCCGCCGGCTATTGATTTTAGAAGAATCACAAAAATTGATTGATATGGAAAAAGTAACAAAGGAAGCGCTTGAGCGGGTAGAAAATTCTGGCATCGTCTTCATAGATGAGATTGATAAAATTGCAAGTTCGAGAGGTCAGAGTTCCGGACCTGATGTCTCACGTGAAGGTGTCCAGCGCGATCTTCTTCCTATTGTAGAAGGTTCCAGTGTCCTTACTAAATACGGAATGGTGAAAACCGACCACGTTCTTTTCATTGCCTCCGGAGCTTTCCACGTTGCAAAACCATCGGACTTGATTCCAGAGTTGCAAGGCAGATTCCCGATTCGTGTAGAATTAAAAAGTTTGCTTGAAGAGGACTTCGTAAAAATTCTTACTTTACCACAAAATGCACTCATTAAACAATATGCTGCATTATTGAATACAGAAGGAATTGAGATCACGTTTAATGACGAAGCTGTGCGAGAAATTGCAAAGATTGCTTTTGAAGTGAATGATCAAGTTGAAAACATCGGCGCGCGTCGCCTTCACACTATCATCACAACGCTATTGGAAGAAGTTCTTTTTGATGCTCCGGACGGCATCAAGGAATCATCAATTGAGATAACGCAGAAAGTTGTTCAAGATAAATTGAATTCTATCGTAAAGAACCGCGACCTAAGCAGATATATACTCTGATGGTTTGGTAGTAAATAGAGACGGGCAAGATAATCTTGCCCGTCTTTTTGTACTTTTGCGATAGTAAACTATTATACTCGTATCTTTAAACCCAACCCAAATGATGCCACATTAAAGTTTTTCGGTGAGAAAAACATTCCAAAGTTATCGCTGGCAAAATCAAGAGTTAGGAATCGGAAATCTAATCCAAATCCGAATGCCCAACGTAATTTATCATTTCCACCAACCATTAAACCAGTCCGCAATGGTAAAAGCGGAATAATCCGATATTCGGCACCGAGCGATATACGAGGTTTCGTCGTATTTCCTAACGATTCATTTAAACCCTGCGCATATTCTAAGGCAAGTAATAAACGACCCGGCAAAAACTTTAGGAATTGAACTTTATCAGATTCCGCATTGGCACCAATTCTAAAAACCGTAGGCAAATTAGTCACAAAAGCTTCACCGGTGCTGTTCTTTCCTTTTATCACATGCTTCACAGAATCTTGAATTTCTGATGTATACCCTGTGAAGGTAAACTGTCCGTCACCAGTTGTTTGTATAACATTTTTATCCCAAGTAATCTTACCAATATCTGTAACACTAAGGCCAACAATTAACCCATCAAAGAATTCACCTGAAATTCCAATATCGAATCCAGTTCCCTTACCAACAGGATCAGGCATAAAGTTAAACGAGATATTTGTGCTATCATTATTAAAGAAATCCACACCCGCGCGTTGCGCAAGAAAATCGAAGTTCCCGACAATACTATTCTTACCAGTATCACTGAGTGTAGTTTTGTTTTCGATAGAAGAATTATTTTTTACTGTCTGAAATATTCCATACCCTCGGATAATTTTAAATGCAGCCCCAGCATAAAGATTTTTTAGAAAAGGAATATTCACAGGAAGCTTTCTACCATATGAAACATTATATTCCCGGTACCACCACGCTTCAAATGACGTACCGTCGAATACATATTTCGCATTTGAAGGCATTCCTTCAAGATAAAGCATATCAAAAAAATCACGCGAAAATGCAAAATTGACTCCGGCATGTTCGATGACCGCAAAGCCTATTCCGCCCAATAATGCAGTCTCTAAGGAAATGCCGGCTATCATCGATTCAATATTTATTTTCGTCATACCGTTATCCGGCAACTGGCCTCTAATGTCATTTTTATCTTGCTCTGTTAAAGGATATGGAGCTCGCTTAGTTCCGCCTGTATCGATGCCTGTAAAATATTTTTGATAAATATCGTAAGTAAATAACTCTGTACTGACTCGGAAACTAGAATTGATAAGACTGAGATTGAAACTCCCGATATCAGGGATGGCAATATTTGCCGGATTAACACCGATAGCATCTGTTCCTCTTGATGCCGCAACCGCAGCCCGACCCATCCCGACGGTACGTAGGCTAACTCTATCATCAGCAGAAACCACTTGAATCAGAGAAATGACCAACACAAAAATTGAAATTATTCTTATCGTTTTCATGGCCATTCTCCTATTGCTTTCCTATTGTATATGTTATATCGCCCTTAGCGTAAATACGGATATAATCTGTATCCCGCACTTTCACAACTTGACCATTATTGCTCGTGGACATATCGAGCCGAATATACAATGAATCTGCATTATTGAATTGCACCATCTGGGCACTGTTCAACGAAACAGATACTTTTGAAAACGTAGGTAAAGTGGTAATGCCGTTTAAATCAACTGCAGCTGGTTGAATTGTATCGGTCGGAGTGATGTAGAGGAGTGTATCTCCTTTATGAGTAATAGGATTATAATTCCCCAAAAAATTTGCACGGAAGAACATTTTAAACGGAACCTTGTTGTAAAAATAGAACGTCAATGTTCCTTGGTCAACAGATTTAGTAAAATCTTTTGGGATTTCCCCTTTCCCAAATGCGACGACCTCTTTCATAATGCCATTTTTTATGCCCACTGCCACGGGAAAATTCATATCAAACGAAGGATACACTTTTGTCGTATCATCAATCCGATAAACTGTAGATTGCGCAAAAATATCCGGAGGATCCATGGTCATAGATCCGCGTACAAAAAACGAATCCGGGACATCAGGAAAAAATTTACTGATAAAATCGTCTAAGTCGATGCCCGTACTGTTCGACAGTTGAATGACCGATGCCGATGGGTTCGCCGGATTAATACGCGGAAGACCGTTTAATCCCGAGATTAATTGTATCGAATCGATCAGATTCTTCTTAGAGTTTTTAGCGATAAATGCCAAATGATAATCTGTTGGGAAACCGCCGGTTATTGGTAGTCTCACCGTCAACTGTAATCCTTTCAACGCTACCTGAGCTGAGAGATCTCCAAGATCAGCTCCGTTAATTCCAGAGCTTACTCCAGAATTAATTTGCACTATAGTAGGCTGGATTTTTCCAACAACGGAGTGAACCACTAATGAATCTTGTGGAATAAATGATCCTTGCACAAAATCATTCTTTGTCAATACTTTTTTGATACCTTTTGAATCAATAGTTGTTATTCCAACAGAAAATTTTATAGTAGTACCATATTGTCTCATCGGAGGATCTGCTTGAATACTTATCGTACTAAAATCGAGAGGGATATCTTGCGTTTGTTTTGCAGTCAGCGTTTGGTTGAGAGAATAGCTTGCGTTATTTTGCTTCATTTCGTTTACAGTAAGCTTTGCGCCCACATCTATAC
>JBEKLV010000126.1:0-8294 GCA_050008835.1 Bacteroidota bacterium
AATCTCCAAGTGCTTCAATGAGCGATGGAATTTCATTCGGGTCGTCTTGCAGGTCTGCATCCATCGTGATTATGAATTCACCTTGTGCCTCTTTGAAGCCCGCCGAAAGCGCCGCAGATTTGCCATAGTTCCGCCGGAAACGAATTGCTTTAATAATTTTCGGATACTCGATATGCAATGCAGTTAAAACTTCAAACGATTTATCGGTACTGCCGTCATCCACAAAGATAATTTCATAGGACATCTTAATCTGTCGCATCGTCTCATTAATGAGTGAGAATAATTCGCGCAGAGATTCTTCTTCGTTAAAGAGAGGAACAACGATAGAAATATGCGGAATATGGGTCGCGCCAGATTGTTTTGTGCTTAGCTTTGCCATCGGTAAGTTCGCCGGTATTCGTTTTAATTTTCGGAATTAAAGTAACGGAAAAACGAGCAATATGCAAGGTAAAGAAAGAAGAAGAATAGTAGAGGAGAATTACTTCCCGACTCGAGGACCTGTTCGCTGTTCGAGTTCAACCCGCTCTTTATCCTGGGCATAAGCCATCACAAATACAGTTTCTAATTTCACAAAGTCAACACCAGGCTCAATTGTGATGGATTTGAAAAGCGCGCTTGGTTGTTCGAGCACATCGCTGACCAGACCAATACGAATATCTGGTGGAAAAGTATTGCTGTATTCAGATGTCGTAATAACGTCACCCACTTTGACGTCGCGCATTTTTGGAACATTCTTTAAACTGAGCGTCTTTCCATCCCACATAACAATTCCGTCTACGCGGCTGCGCTGCACCTTGCCGCTTACCCGAAATTCTGTATTTAAAAGAATATTGACGGTAGAGTAATGCTTAGTCACTGCTGTAACGATGCCGATTAATCCGCCGTCGCTCACCACCGGCATATATTGCTGTATGCTGTCACTTGATCCAATATTGATTGTGATTGTGTTACGCAAGAGTGTAAGATTCTTGTTGATGATACGAGCTGCAATCAACTTGTACGGCAGTTGATCTTTTAATCCAAGTAATTGCCGCAGACGGAGATTTTCGAGTTTTGCTTCACGGAGCCGCTGCGCTTCATCAGCAAGTTCAATATTGATATGATGAAGAAGTTCGTTCTCTGCTTTTAGTCCAAAGTACGTGGGAATAAAACTAAGCCGTTCCTGCATTCCACCAAAGATAACAGTCGAAATAGCTCGGATCTGTTTGATCTGCGGATTGTCATTCATCGCCATCAGAACGAAGGAAACAACAATTAAAACAGCGAGGATTGCATACTCTCGGAATTCGTACAGAATGTCGTATAGTCGTTGAAACATCTTTTAATTGAGGATTTCGGAATGAAAATTACAAAACAGAGTTCTTGGTTCTTTTCTTCAACCCATTAGAAGTCATTGTCATCAATTCGAAATTGACAATTTGAGTTTCAAAATTATCAATACCTCTTTCCCTTCAACAATACCTTAGAGTATTTGTCCATGTTTTCCATAACCTTACCTGTACCACGCACAACGGCGAGTAATGGTTCTTCGGCGACGTGAACGGGAAGATTTGTCTCAAGACGGAGCCGCTCGTCGAGGCCCTTCAACAATGCGCCGCCACCGGTGAGCATAATGCCGCGGTCAAGAATATCAGCGGAAAGTTCTGGCGGAGTTCGTTCTAATGTGACTTTGACTCCTTCGACAATTTGAGCAATTGGTTCGTTTAACGCTTCGCGAATTTCCACAGAACTGACTTCCGTTGTTTTCGGTACACCATTCACAAGGTCACGTCCTTTAACTTGAATCGTAATTTCTTCTTTCAACGGCATCGCAGAGCCGACTTCACACTTAATCGCTTCCGCTGTCCGTTCGCCTATCAGGATGTTGTGATTGCGTTTGAAGAATTGAATGATTGCGTTGTTCATCTCATCACCTGCCACGCGCCGCGACTCTTCGTTCACGATACCAGACAATGCGATAACGGCAATTTCTGTTGTGCCACCGCCGATATCAACGACCATATTTCCGACCGGTGCATCAACATCAAGTCCGATACCGATTGCAGCTGCCATTGGTTCGGCAAGCAAGTGAACTTCTTTTGCGCCTGCGTGCTCGGCGGAATCACGCACAGCTCGTTTTTCCACCTCCGTAATTCCGGATGGCACTGAAACGATGATGCGTCTGCTTGGCACCCACCCCGCGCTAATTTTTTTTATGAATTCGCGCAGCATACCTTCCGCAATTTCAAAATCCGCAATAACACCGTCTTTCATCGGACGGATGGTTCGGATGTCTTTATGCGTGCGGCCTAACATCGCACGCGCTTCATTGCCGATGGCGATGATGCGCTTCGTGTTCCGGTCAAACGCGACGATGGATGGTTCGTTAAGGATGATACCTTTGCCCTTCATCCAGATAACAGTATTTGCCGTGCCAAGGTCGATGGCGAGATCGGCAGAAAACATTGAGAAGAGTCCCATGAGAATCCAATTGCAAAATTATGAATTAAAAATGAATTATTTTAATGCCTAAAATGTCTAATACCAGTAAAGACCATTGCTACTCCATTTTCATCGGCCGCTTTGATAACTTCTTCGTCGTGTATGGAGCCGCCGGGTTGAATCACTGCAGTTGCACCGACTTTTATCGCTTCTAACAATCCATCTGCAAATGGGAAAAATGCGTCGGAAGAAACTGAGCAGCCATGCAAATCAAATCCGGACTCTGTTGCTTTCATTGCTGCAATTTTAGAGGAATCTACACGCGACATTTGTCCGGCGCCAATACCGAGTGTCCGGTCGCCCAGTGTGTATACAATCGCATTCGATTTCACATGTTTCGCAATACGCCATGCAAATAACAGAGCCTGCATCTCTTCTTCGGTTGGTTGACGTTTTGTGACAACTCGTAAGTCACTTTGATGAATTCTGTGTTGATCCGGTTCCTGCACTAAAACGCCGCCAACAACTTTTCGTAAATCTAACTCCCAAAATTTTCGCAGATTTGATACCTGCTTCATTAAACGGCGATCCCGTTTCTTTGTTAGAAATTCCAGCACGCCTTTTTCATATTCTGGTGCAATAATTACTTCAGTAAAAATTTCGTTAATTGCTTCTGCCGTCGTTCTATCAAGCGGGCGATTCACGCAAACGATTCCACCATACGCAGATTTTGTATCCGTTGCAAATGCTTTTCGATACGCTTCAACAAGAGTTGTGTCAGTTCCGACGCCGCAGGGATTATTGTGTTTAACAATAACAACGGTTGGCTCATTAAACTCTGCACAAAGCAATGCTGCTGCGTTGATGTCGAGAATGTTATTGTAAGAAAGTTCTTTACCATGCAGTTTCTGAAAATGGCTGCTGAATGCCCCATACAGCGCAGCTGCTTGATGCGGATTTTCGCCATAGCGCATGGGCTGTTCTTTCTTCAGTGAGATGGTGATGGAATCTGGCAGAGTTTTTTGTGGTGTGAGTCCGGCAAGATATGATGCTATAATTGAATCATAATGTGCAGTGTGTTGAAATGCCCGGCATGCAAGTTTGAATCGTGTATGCAATGTGAGTGCGCCGTTGTGCTCGCGCATTTCTTCTAACACGATACCATAAAGATCGGGGTTGACAACAACAGCCGTATGTCTGAAATTCTTTGATGACGAACGTACCATCGCCGGTCCGCCAATATCAATTTGCTCTATGGCTTCATTTAACTTCACATTCTCAACTGCTACGGTTTGTTCAAAGGGATAGAGATTGACGACTACAAGATCGATTGGTTCTATATTGTGTTTCTGTAATTGCTCGCGATGTGCGGGATTATCCATCACGGCTAGAATACCGGCATGAATAGCCGGATGTAGAGTTTTGACGCGGCCATCGAGAATTTCGGGAAAGCCGGTAACGTCCGATACTTGTTTTACTTCGATGCCAGCGTTTTTCAGAGCTGTAAATGTCCCGCCAGTGGAAATAATCTCTACGCCGAATTCTCGAAGTGCCTTTGCAAATTCCACGATTCCTTTTTTATCTGACACACTAATCAGCGCGCGCTTAATTGTGAGCGGTGGCATGTCATCATCTGATGAAATTGACTTTGAGAATGGATCTAGAACTATTACGTTATCCAAGCTTTTCTTCCTTCAATCCTTACCCGTCCTTCAGCGAATGCTTTCAGCGCGAGTGGGAAAATTTCATGCTCAATTTTCAATATTTTTGCTGCAAGTGAATCCGGTGTATCATTCTGAGCAATAGTGACGGTCTTCTGTAAAACTATTGGGCCGCAATCATACTCTTCATCCACCAAATGAACTGTTGCGCCGGAGACTTTTTCACCGCTTGCAATTACCGCTTCATGCACGCGATGGCCGTACATTCCTTCACCGCCAAACGATGGCAGCAGCGCCGGATGAATATTGACGATCCGGTTACAATATTGTCGAATCACTCGCGCCGGAATTTTTTTTAAATATCCGGCAAGTGCAATGAATTCTGCGTGATTCTTCTCTAACGCTTCTAGCATCGCATCCGCTAGCGCCTCTTCCGACGAAAACATTTTTTGAGAAAGATGTTGTGTCGGAATATTATGTGCGCGTGCAATCTCCATCGCACCTACATCAGATTTGTTGCTGATGAGTACAACAATTTGCGCCGGAAGAATTCTAGCGTCGATTGCGTTAAGAATTGCTAGAAAATTTGAGCCGCGCCCTGAGGCGAAGACCGCGATGTTCATTCCACTATTACCAGAGTATTTACCTCAAGATGATTTGGAAATGTAATGAGAAGTTGAAGGATAATCAACGAAAAGCGTGTGTTTTTTCATCATAAAACTAAATAGTTGATACTCTGACATTTCTCTGATACATTAACACCAGGGGTTACATTAAAAACAGCAGCCCCTAATCTTTTCTGAAATTAAAGACGCTTTGTTTTAATCAAACCATTCATTATCCACTAACGAAAGGGATCATAACATGATTCGCTCTATTGTTTGTTGGTCTATTCTGTTGATTCTCTCATCAAGTTCGTTGTTTGCGCAATTGCCGCCGCTTATTGATAGAGAGATATTCTTTGGCGACCCAGAGATATCTGGAGCTCAACTTTCACCAGACGGCAAGTATATTACATTTATCAAACCTTTTAAAAACGTCCGGAATATCTGGATCAAAGAACGAAAAGAAGCATTTGAAAAGGCGCGTCCACTCACTGCTGATACCACGCGCCCGATTCCTGGATATTTCTGGTCGCAAGATTCAAAATATGTTCTATATGTTCAGGATAAAGGGGGAGATGAAAACTATCGCGTATATGCGATTGATCCAACAGTTGCAGGCGATCCAGTTCCTCCAGCGCGTAATTTGACGCCACAGGAAAAAATTCGTGCAATGATTATTGATGTTCCGCGAATCAAACCGAATGAAATTATTGTGGGATTGAACGACCGCGATCCATCGCTTCACGATGTCTATAGAATTGATCTTACTACAGGTGAACGAACTCTCATTCGCAAGAATGGAGACAACGTTGCCGGTTGGATGACGGATCTCAATGGTGATCTCCGACTCGGCATTCGACAAACTAGCGACGGTGGAATGGAAATTCTAAAATTGCATGACACATCATTCACATCCATCTATTCGGTAACTGCCGATGAATCTGTTGATCCGATTCGATTCACACCGAATGGAGACAGTTTCTATTTGGAAACAAACAAGGGCGATGCACTCGATAAAACACAACTTGAAATATACGATCTCAAGACAGGTACTACAAAGCTGGTAGAAAAAGATCCCAAGAATGAAGTTGACTTTGGTACAGCAATTTTTTCTGATGTGACAAATGAATTGCTTGCCACCATGTATCGAGGAGATGTTATTCGTGTCTATCCTAAAGAGAAAAAATTTGCAAAGAGCTACGAGCAATTGAAAAAGCAATTTCCAAATGGCAACTTAAATTTAGTAAGCACAACCAAAGATGAAAGTCTATGGCTAGTAAATGTTAGCAGCGATGTTGATCCGGGCTCAACTTATGTATTTGATCGAAAGACTGGAAAAACCGAGTTGCTTTACAGATCGCGTCCGAACTTGCCATCCAAAAATTTGGCGCCGATGAAACCGTTACGTTACGCAGCACGCGATGCCATGGAGATTCCTGCATATCTTGTGCTTCCCAAAGGAATTCCTGCCAAAAATTTACCGATGATCATATTCCCACACGGTGGACCATGGGCACGGGATTTCTGGGGATACAACAGCACAGCGCAGTTCCTTGCAAATCGTGGTTATGCAGTGCTTCTGCCAAACTTCCGTGGTTCAACCGGATATGGCAAGAAATTTCTGAATTCTGGTAATAAACAATGGGGCACAGGATCAATGCAGCATGATATTACCGATGGAGTACAGTATCTCATCAAAAAAGGAATTGCTGATCCGAAACGTGTTGGTATTTCCGGTGGATCTTATGGCGGATATGCAACGTTAGCGGGATTGACATTTACTCCTGATTTGTATGCGGCGGGATTCGATATTGTGGGACCTTCAAATATTATAACACTATTAAATTCTATACCACCATACTGGGCGCCAATGAAGAAAACATTTACAATTCGTGTTGGCGATAAAGATGATCCCAAAGATAAAGAAATGTTAGAGAAACAATCTCCTTTAAATTCTGCAAAGAATATTACAGCACCGCTGTTTGTCGTGCAAGGTGCAAATGATCCGCGTGTGAAGAAAGCTGAAGCAGATCAGATCGTTGTCGCATTGCGCGATCTTGGCAGGCAGGTCGAGTACATCGTGGCACCAGACGAAGGACATGGATTTGCCGGAAAAGAAAACCGCATTGCCATGTATACAGCTATGGAACAATTCTTCGCGAAGCATTTAAACGGGAGAGTGCAAAAAGATGTGCGGGATGTAATCCAGAAAAAGCTTAATGATATTACCGTTGATGTTAAAACTGTAACGTTGCCCAAACCAGTAACAGAAGTTACAAAAGAAATAATGCCTGCCTTCAACTGCATGCTTCTGAGACCCGACACACTCCTCTATACTATAAAAATGGAAGTCCGTGGTCAACAAATAACGATAAATGCAAAGCGGACAATTGTTAAAGCGACTTATGCGGGCAAAGATGTATGGCGTGTTATTGAAGAAACTTCCGGAGCAATGGGTTCGGGAGTTGACACGCTCGATATGGATGCTGTAACTTTGCTGCCGATTCGCAAATTTGCTACTCAGGGACCTGGAAAGATGGTTTTAACTTATTCTGGCAATTCAGTTGATGGAAAGCTGATTATGGGTCCTCAGGAAATGCCGATCAAAGCACAGACAGCAAACACTGTGCTGTCTGATGGTGCTGGAATTGAATTGCCGCTCAGCACTCTTCCGTTTGCAGATGGTTACAAAGCGACGCTCTATCAATTTGAAACAATGGCACAGAAACAAAAAGCAATTGGTTTGGCAGTCGTTGCCTCGGAAAAAGTGGCTGTGGCAGCAAAAGATTTCGACACATGGAAAGTAGAGCTTACTCCAAAAGAAGGAGAATCCGGCGGAACAAAGTTATGGATAGCAAAGGATAGCCGGAAAATTATTAAAACTGAATCTAAACTGCCTCCACAGGCCGGCGGGGGAATAGCTGTTATGGAATTATCAAAGTAGGCAGAAGAGTAAGTGATTCGATAAGCGGTTGAGTATGAAAGTTGTTGTGTGGATTAAAGGAAGGCGGCTCTGGAAACGGGGCCGCTTTTATTTCGGCAATAGAAAGTTCAGGGTACGAGTACTCGCTGCTCGCCGACTTTGAGACTCAATACTCGATCTTCTATTTTTCTTTCCGTCACTAGCCTTTTCAATTGATCTTGTGCAAAGGTCAGGGAAGAATCTAATCCTTGTACAAATGTACGGTGATGAATCGGAATCATGATCTTCGCATGCACGTCAGTAAAAATTTGCAGGGCTTCTTCTGGGTCGGCATGGACACGTTTCATGAAGTCGTGCGGCTCAATCGGTGCAATTGGGATTAATGCAACGTCAATGGCAAACTTTCTGCCAATCTCTTTGAACTTTTCCGGATCATATCCTGTGTCGCCCGCAAAGAAAACTGTTTTGCCTTTATACTCTATTATATAGCCTGTGTAAGTGTTATAATTAAGCCAGGAGCCGTCAAATCCGTACCTTCCGTTAAAATGTTTGACAGGCACAGCAGTAATACGCACACCATCTGCTTCAAATGTTGTCCACGGATTCATCTCTCGGTAATCTGAAAAACCAAACTCTGGCATATACTCTGCACTGCCAATCGGCATGAGTATCACCGCAGATTTG
>JBEKLV010000127.1:0-8282 GCA_050008835.1 Bacteroidota bacterium
TTATTTTTTCCAGCCAATTGAATAATGAAGTATACGGACCAAATCAATCAGACGGAACAATTGATATTCTTGACGAAATTGAACCTCAAAATTCACATCGTCATTTACAAGTTTATATTTATGACGCAACTTCTTCTGTACCTAGAACGGGTACATGGACAATTATTCTAAATACAACCGAAACCTCAGTTGCCTACGATGCATGGATAGATAGCGATCTTAACGGACCATCGGCAAGTCTTACAGGCGGTAATACAAATGAAACTGTTGCAATACCGGGTACGGCAAACGGAGCAATCACTGTTGCCTCGTACACAACAAGAAGTGTTTGGTACGATTATACAGGAAACGGTTGGTCATATGGTTCAACAGATGGTGCAATTTCTTCCTTTAGCAGCATAGGTCCAACTGCTGATGGTCGGCAAAAACCTGATCTCGCAGCACCAGGACAAGTGATTGTTGCTGCGCTTTCAACCAACGTTGACACGACCGGCTCTGCGTCGGATATTGTAGTTGGTAAAAAAGATCAGATCATGCAAGGAACCAGTATGTCTTGCCCTCATGTCACAGGCGGTACAGCGTTATTGCTTGGAGCAAATTCTTCTTTGACTGCTGCACAAATTAAAACGCTCTATACCTCGACGACCAACTCCGATTCGTACGCTACAGGACTTCCTAATTATATTTGGGGATATGGTAAGTTTGACATATTGGAAGCGATGGCAAAATCTTTCTCCGGTAGCGCAAGCGTAGTGCGTACAACATTGTCATATGATGGGACTGGAACGAACAGCATCGCTCCAAAATTAACTGGAACTATAAAATTTGCCGTTCATTTTTCACCAACGGTAAGCGGTAAGCTTACCGGTATCCAAGTGAACCTTACAACTCCTCCCAATAGGCCAATCGCAGGCAATGGTCCTCTCGTGTGCGAAGTGTATTCAAATAATGGAGGATTCCCCGGAAATAAATTAGGCAATACAGTAAACTATCCATTTGCATTGCTCTCACCCGGAACAAACAACTACATTCAGCTTAGTGATGCAAATGTCGATGTTACGATGGGAACAGATTATCACGTGGTTCTCTCAACGGCAAATTCCACGGACACTATCCTCATACGTTATGAAACTGTCACAACAGGTACACGCTCTTCGCTCTTCAACGGTTCGTCGTGGAGTGCTCAGACATATAATCTCCGCATTCGCTCTATTATTACAACAACAAGCGGATTAACCGGGGTTGAGGGATTGCTAGCATTACAACCTCAAGAATATCGTCTAAATCAGAATTATCCCAATCCATTTAATCCAACCACGAACATCGAATACAGCATTCCTTTAAAAGGAGTTGTAAAACTTCGGATATTTGATATTCTTGGCCGCTCGATTGCAACATTAGTAGATGAAGTTCAAGATGCCGGTGTCTATCATACAACTTGGACTGGAAAAACAAACAATGGTGTAGCAATATCTTCCGGAGTGTATTTCTATCGGCTGGAAAGCGGCAGTTTTTCAAAGACCGAACGAATGCTTCTTTTGAAATAAAACACAGTAATAAACCCGTAGAAAGCCTTGCCGCAGCGATGTGACAGGGCTTTCTAATTTATCTCTATTTGCCATTCTTCCACCGCTTCATTATATTGAGTCCAATGTAAGGGCAGCTCAATGAAATCAGTTATTCTTCGCGGCACGGATAAACTCTATACAGTGGGCAAAATCATTTGCCTCGGACAGAATTATGCTGAACATGCCAAAGAGATGAAATTTGAAGTACCCACATCTCCTGTGTTCTTCTTCAAGCCCCCAAGTGCGATTATTTATAATGATGGGCAAATTATCCTCCCTGAAATATCGAACGAAGTCCACCATGAAGTTGAGATGACTGTACTAATTGGCGAAGGAGGAAATAACATCCATCGATCTGCCGCTTTGAAGCATGTTGCAGGATATGGAATTGGGCTTGATATGACGATGCGTGATATCCAGAATGAAGCGAAGAAAAAAGGCCTTCCGTGGGCGCTTGCCAAAGGGTTTGATACTGCAGCCCCTGTTTCAGAATTTGTTCCGGCAGAAATTGTCGGCGATCCGGGTTCACTCAATATACAATTGTTCATCAATGGAAAGCTCCGACAATCGTCTAATACTAGTAAATTTGTTTTTCCTGTCGATAAGGTTATCTCCTACATCTCACAGTTCATCACATTTGAACCGGGAGATATTATTTTCACTGGCACACCGGAAGGCGTCTCGCGGGTCGAACATGGCGATAAATTAGAAGCTTCATTGCTTGACGCCAATAAAAACATATTAACATCTTTATCTGTAAGCGTGCAGTAGGAATGAAACGAAAGTTGATTTATTATAAAAGAAAGCAGATTGCTGATAACTGGTTACTGAAAACTTCTATTGACTAAAATCATCACTATAGCGATTCCAAAAGGTGGCGTTGGGAAAACAACGACAGCAGTGAACCTTGCCGCAAGTTTTGCTGTTCTCGAAAAACGCGTCTTACTCATCGACACAGATCCATTTGGCGCTTGCAGTATGTCGCTCGGTTTCACTCCGGAGAAGACCAAAGGCGGGTTATATGAAGTCTTCAACTTCATGCACTCGATGGCTCAGGTGATTCACCGAACGGACATTGCATTCTTGGATTTCGTTCCCACAAATATTCCTTCGCAACAAGCGGAAGAGCGTATGATGCGTCTCGCTGAAAATCGCACATTACTAAAAAACATCCTTCGCACTATTGCACCGCACTATGATTATGTTATTATCGACACGCCGCCTTTCCTGCGCGGGTTGACAACCAATGCCCTAACTTGCGCTGATTCAGTACTCATACCAATTAAGTCCGGGCATTTCTCGCTGGAAGGTATTGATAAACTATTTAAGTACTTCGACTGGATTCGCGAAGCTGCAAACAAGACTCTTCAAATTGAAGGCATACTTCAAACCATATACGAACCGCACACGAAAGTCGCAGAAATAACTGACCGCGAATTGCAATCACGTTTCCGCAAGCACTTGATCAATACAATCATTCCGAAGAATACACAACTTGCAGAAGCATCCTTTTACGGCAAACCTGCTGTGCTTTTCAACGCCGCGTCTAAAGGCACACTGGCTTATTTAGAACTTGCACGCGAACTCATTAATCGACACGAAGCGGCCGTGCAACCTAACACAACAATTACCACGCAAATCCAATCTGCATAAGTTTCTGGATTTTCCATCCTGTCGTTGATTTCGTTCCATAATTTTTGCTTATTATGATTGAAGATTTTCGACCGCAGAAAGCGCAACAGATTGTAGAGGTAATAGAAGAAAACTCTTCGCGTTCCTTCTCGTCATTTTCTTTATAAGCTTGCGCAAACAAGTGCAGAGATATAATAGTATGAATCAACAAGAACTTCCCAAAGCATATAATCCAAAAGAAGTTGAAGATAAGTGGTATTCCTGGTGGGAATCGAACCGGCTGTTTCACGCAACCGTTAATAAAGATAAAACACCATACACGGTAGTCATTCCCCCACCAAACATTACCGGCATCCTTACGATGGGTCATGTGCTGAATAACACATTACAAGATGTCTTCGTTCGATGGAAACGAATGCAGGGATTTGAAGCATGTTGGATTCCAGGAACCGACCACGCCGGCATTGCGACTCAGAATGCCGTTGAAAAATCTCTCGCCAAAGAAGGCAAGCATCGCCACGATCTCGGCCGAGAAAAATTTATTAAACTCGTCTGGCAATGGCGGGAAAAATACGGCAGCACCATCATCCAGCAGCTGCGCAAACTCGGCGTCTCCTGCGATTGGGAACGCGAACGATTCACTATGGATGAAGGATTATCGAATGCTGTAAAAGAAGTCTTCATCCGATTATTCGATAAAGGACTCATTTATCGCGGCAAGTACATTGTCAACTGGTGCCCGCAGCATCAAACCGCACTCAGCGACGACGAGGTTGACCACGCGGAATCAAACGGCAATCTCTATTATATTAAGTATCCGATTGTTGGATCAGACGAGCATGCGATAATCGCCACAACACGCCCGGAAACAATGCTTGGCGATACTGCGCTTTGCGTCCATCCAAAAGATGAACGCTACAAACATTTGATCGGCAAGACGGCAATTCTACCAATCGTTGGGCGCAAACTTCCAATCATTGCTGATGATTATATCGATCTAAGCTTTGGCACCGGCGTAATGAAAGTGACACCTGCGCACGACGCCAACGACTTTCTTCTTGGCCAGCGGCATGAACTTCCACAATTAAATATTTTTGATGAAACTGCGCATCTTAATTCATCTGTTCCAAAACAGTACGAAGGTTTGGATCGTTTTGAATGCCGTGTACAACTTTTAAAAGATTTAGAAGCTCAAAACTTTTTATTGAAAACCGAACCTTATGTACACAACATCGGCAAGTGCTACAGATGCCATACTATCATTGAGCCATGGTTATCGGATCAGTGGTTTGTGAAGATGAAACCACTTGCTGTTCCGGCGTTGCGTGTAGTACACGAAGGTAAAGTACAGTTCCATCCGGACAGATGGACAAAAGTGTATGAACACTGGATGACAAACATCCGCGACTGGTGTATCTCGCGCCAGATCTGGTGGGGACATCGCATACCTGTGTACTATGCACCGGACGGTAACTACGTCCCGGCGCGTAACGAAGAAGAAGCACGCCAAAAACTCGGTATTGCTGCCGACGTCCCGATTCGTCAAGACGAAGATGTGTTAGACACTTGGTTTTCATCATGGCTCTGGCCTTTCTCTACGCTCGGCTGGCCGGAAGACAATGCAGAACTGAATTATTTCAATCCGACCAACACACTCATCACTGCACCGGATATTATTTTCTTCTGGGTTGCACGGATGATTATGGCGAATATGGAATTTATGAAGGGCACACCGGGCCGCGACGGCAAACCTCGTAAAAAAGATGACGACTTGATTCCGTTCCGCGATGTGTACTTTACAAGCATCATTCGCGACGAACAAGGGCGTAAAATGAGCAAGTCGCTCGGCAATTCACCTGACCCGCTCGACGTCATCGATCAGTACGGCGCCGACGCACTCCGCTTCACCATCGCGTATCTTTCTCCGCTCGGTCAGGACGTGCTCTTCTCTTCAGAGAAATGCGATCTTGGCCGAAACTTCGCCAACAAAATTTGGAACGCCGGCCGTTTTCTTTTGATGAACAAACAGGAAATCATCGGCGATGATAATGTCTCGCTTAAGGAGCTGCCGATAGAACATCTTGATCTTGCCGATCGGTGGATTCTTTCCCGGTTAAATCACGCCATCAAATCATTCAACACTTCACTTGATCAATTCCATGTCAACGAAGCTACAAAACTGATCTATGATTTTATCTGGCATGATTTCTGCGATTGGTATGTGGAAATGGTGAAAACGCGTTTCTATGGTGATGAATCGAAGGAAGTAAAAACCGCAGTCGTAATACGAGCACTTTGTATTTTCGATCAAGCCCTTCGTTTGTTGCATCCGGTGATGCCGTTCATTTCGGAAGAATTGTGGCAGAATCTAAGCGACCGCAAAGGACAATCGCTCGTGCGCGCCGCTTTCCCGAATGTCAACGAACATTACATCAATCAAACGATTGAAAACGAATTGAACTTTATCATCAAAGTCGTCGAAGCTGTGCGAAATATCCGCGGCGAGTTGAATGTTGCACCATCAAAGCAGATTGAAGTGCATGTACACCTTCATGGCGAGTTTGGCGAGAAGTTAGCTATTAATGCAAATTATATTCAAGGTCTTCTGAACTATATCGACCGTCTCTGCCGTGCGAAAACAATTCCAACATGGGCTCGCGAATCGGAAAAATTTGAACGCCCTAAAGCGTCCGCCAGTGCGGTAGTTGATGGAACGGAAATCTATGTCCCACTTGTTGGCATTATTGATCTTGATGCCGAACGAAAACGGTTGGAAAAAGAAATCACACGACTGCAGGGATTGATCGACAGTATTGCGAAGAAATTAACAAACGCCAGTTTCGTTGAACGTGCTCCAAAAGATGTAGTGGAAAAAGAGCGTGAGAAGCAAAGAAATATTACAATGAATATGGAGAAGTTGAAAGCGAGCTTAGAGCAATTGAGTTAAAATCACTTTTTGCTTTTCACATTTTACTTTGGATCTTGCTATGTATACAGTCACAATAGAAACAGAATTCTCCGCCGCGCATATCATCCGTGGATATAATGGCCCATGTTCACGTCCGCATGGACACAATTGGAAAGTCAAAGTAAGTGCTAAAACCGACGTTCTTGATAATCTCGGAATGAGCATTGATTTCTATGTGCTTCAGAAAAAAACAGAAGAAATCATTACTAAGTTTGACCATCGCGATCTTAACACAATCCCACCGTTTGACAAAGCTTTGAATCCGACATCAGAAAATATCGCCCATTATATTTATGATGAATTAAAAAATGTATTGCCTGTGAATGTGAAAATCTTGTCTGTTGCTATTGGCGAAACCGGGAAATACACAGCAAAGTATTCAGAGGCTTAACGAAGTGTTAGCACTTCAATGAAATCATCTTCACCAGACACTCTCATCATAAACGAAATCTTCCTTAGCATCCAGGGTGAATCGACACGCATAGGACTGCCGTGTGTATTCGTTCGACTAACCTCTTGCGACCTCCGGTGTGCATGGTGCGATACAGCGTATGCCTTCAATGAAGGCACAGAAATGAGTATTAATGTAATTTTAAAAAAAGTAGAAAAATATAAATGCAAGCTCGTTGAAATAACAGGCGGCGAACCTCTTCTTCAGGCAAATGTTCATCTCTTGATGAAACGCCTTTGCGATGAAAGCTATGATGTCATGATTGAAACAGGCGGCCATCGGGATATTAGCGGCGTTGATCCACGCGTCAAACGTATTATGGACATCAAATGCCCTGGCAGTTTAATAGAAAAACGTAATCACTGGGAAAACATAGACTCGCTTACTGCCCTCGATGAAGTGAAGTTTGTCATCGCTAATGAAACCGATTATGAGTGGACAAAGAAAGTCATTCAAAAGTACAATCTGGCAGCACGGTGCACAATTTTAATGTCGCCCGTGTTTGGCAATATAGAAAATCATACGTTAACAGAGTGGATTTTACGTGATCATCTTCAGGTGCGGTTTCAATTGCAAATACACAAATATATTTGGGATCCGACAACAAGAGGAGTATAGAATGAATCCAATCGACAAACTTGAAACTTTCGACAACAAATATCCGGCCCGCGATTATACCGTAACGATAGTGAATCCGGAATTCACCTCCGTCTGCCCAAAAACTGGTCTGCCCGATTTCGGCACGATCACTATCAATTATATTCCTAGTAAAAAATGCATTGAATTGAAGTCTCTGAAGTACTATTTTCTCGAATACCGTTCAATGGGTATTTTTTATGAAACGGTTGTAAATAAAATTCTAGATGACCTTGTCTCCATACTGCACCCGAAGTGGATTGAAGTGACCGGAAGTTTCACAGCGCGCGGCGGTATCGAGACAACTGTCAAGACTGTACATTCGGAAAAAGGAAAACGCAAAATTAAATGAGCAAATCACGCGCAGTCGTACTGGTAAGCGGAGGAATGGATAGCTGCGTAACTGCTGCTATTGCAAATCTTCAGCACGAGTTAGCTTTTTTGCATGTGAACTATGGTCAGCGGACGGAGCAGCGTGAACTGAAAGCTTTTTATGCGCTTGCTAAACATTATGATGTTCAGCATCAGCTGATTGCAGATTTGACGCACCTTAAATCCATTGGCGGCTCCAGCCTCACCGACACACATATGAAAGTGACGGAAGCTAATCCGGAAACACTTTTTCATTCTAAGAAAAACGACATTCCGACTTCGTATGTTCCTTTCCGGAATGCCAATATTTTATCTGTCGCAGTAAGCTGGGCGGAAGTTGTAGGCGCCAAGCACATTTTTATCGGCGCAGTGGAAGAAGATAGTTCCGGTTATCCCGATTGTCGAAAAGAATTCTACGATGCATTCAACACAGTAATTAGCTTAGGAACGAAACCTGAAACTAAGATTTCAATCAGTACTCCTGTAATTAATCTAAAAAAATATGAAATCGTAAAACGCGGGATAGAATTAAATGCACCATTTGAGTTAACATGGTCGTGCTACACAAATGAAGATCGTGCTTGCGGAATTTGTGACAGCTGTGCGTTACGATTACGTGCGTTTCAGATCGCAAGAATTGAAGATCCAATTCCTT
>JBEKLV010000128.1:0-8217 GCA_050008835.1 Bacteroidota bacterium
CTCTTGAAAATCTCCCGGGGAAAAAGGCTCTAATGGAGAAAAGTGAATCTCTGGCTGTGAAAAGAATGGCAATGGCTACGGAAAGTTTAATCCTGTTGGAGAAAAGGCGAGATATGGTGGCGAAAAGAACGGCTCTTGCCGCGGAAAGTCCAACCCTGGGAAAGAAAAGTAAATCTCTGGCATTGCAAAGAAAGATCTTTGCCGTGGAAAGTCTTATCCTGGAAGAGAAAAGTAGAGACCTGGTGGTGGAACAAATAATTCTGGCGATGAAACTTAAAACGTTGGCAAAGTAATCTAGAGTATCGGCTATCTGACATTTCATTAGTTTTGATTTCTGATACTCTCTTCAGCATCAACCGAAGAAAAAATAAACCGCAAAAAATACTGCTACAAACAAGGAAATGGGTGTAAAGAGTTTCCATCGGGTAGTTCTTGCTTTCTAATCGGCTTTCTGTTACATTACACCATTAGCGGTAACATTTGAAACAATACTTTAAGTCCGCATTGATAACTCTCTATAATTTTTCTGACCACAAAATAAATCACCGCAGTAATCTGTACTATCTGATATTTCTATTCCTTTTCCTGTTAACATTATCCGGATTTGTTTTATCGGCATCGGCACAAGAAATTTCGCCCGTGTCATCTCCTTCTGTAGTGGAAGAGCAGGACTATGCATTTGCTTTTGGACTTTACAGCGATAGTCTCTTCCAGCTTGCCGGTCAACAATTTGAAACCTTCGTTCAAAAATATCCCAAGAGCATCAAACGGCAGGATGCAGAGTTCTTTGGTGCCGAGTGCTTGTTCCAGTCAGCGCAATATCAAAACTCCACCGCGAAGTACAATGAGTTCGTCCAAAATAATCCAAACTCCAAATATGTTCCGGAAGCATATCTAAAGCTTGGTCAGTCCTATATCAATCTAAAAAAGAACAGCGAGGCAATTGCCGCATTTAAAATCGTGCTGGATAAGTATGGCGACAGTGAATCTGCCGGCGAAGCGGCGTATTGGATCGGCGAAGCGTCTTTGCGAAATGACGATACCCAAAACGCACTTAAATATTACACACTTGCGTATGAGAATTTTCCGAACAACCGCCTACGCGACTATGCATTATATTCCATTGCGTGGACACTTCAGAAGCGAACGGAGTATGCAAAAGCCGCCGAGCAGTACGGTAAACTGATTGCCGAATTTCCACAGAGCAGTTTAACGCCTGGTGCGCATGTTCGCATTGGCGAATGTTTCTATTATGCGAAAGACTATCAGCGGGCTATCGATGCGCTTACAAAATCCCGTGCAGAGATCCATGACGAAGAAGAATTAGCAAATGCCGATTACTTGCTTGCCGAGGCGTTTTACAAACTCAGCGATTTTGCAGAAGCGCAAAAGCGATATGAGAAATTTCTTCTCGATTATCCGAAAAACACACTTGCACCTGAAGTAACATATAATCTTGCATGGAGTTTGTTCAATCAGAAGAATTATACAAAGGCGATTAAAGTTTTTGATACGCTGGCAAATCGATCTGATGAACTCGGGCACGCGGCTTTATATCGGCGCGGTACTGCGGAGCGTCTTGCCGGGAATAATGCGAAAGCGCTAAAAACGTTTGAAGAAGTTGTTAAACGCGAACCGCAAGGCGAGTGGTCGGACAATGCGCTGTTCGATGCCGGAAGTATTTTCTTTGATGAAACAAATGCAAGCGGTGCAAAGTTGTACTTCCAGCGTGTGACCACGGAATTTCCGAAGAGCGATGTTCTGCCTGATGCATATAAAATGTTAGGTGATTGCTTATTGAAAGAAGGAAATTTTAAGGAAGCGCAAGTATGGTTTAAGAAAGCTCTGGCGTTTCCAGCTGCGTCATTCGAAATAAAAGTTGAAGCAAATTTTCAGTCAGCGTTTTGCGCATTCAAGCTGAAAGATTTTAAAGACGCTTCGGCAAAGTTCGCAGAGTTTGTTTTGCAATATCCAAAACATCCGAAGGCAGAAGAGGCAAAATTTTATCAGGCGGAAGCGGAGTACCGGCTTGGAAATTATAATACATCAACACAGCTTTATCAGGAATCCGCAGAGAGTTTGGGATCGGCGAAGAAAGAAGAAGCTTTGTACGGAATTGCCTGGGCATTTTACAAGCAGGGAAAATTTCCAGAGGCAATCGAATCGTTTGAGAAGCTGTTGGTGGAATATCCGAGAGGCAAGTTTGCGTTTGACGCACGCTTACGTCTGGGCGACGCGAATTTCTTTCAGAAGTACTATAAAAAAGCTGCAGGCATTTATCACACAATCATCAGAATGTATCCAGACAGTGCTTCCATCGATTACGCGTATTATCAGATGGGACAGAGTTACTTAAAGGACGGCGACAACACCGAGGCGTTCAAAGCTTTTGACGGACTGATCAAAGCCTTACCCCACTCGGCGCTTGCCGACGATGCGCAGTTTGCATTAGGATGGGTCAATTTTCAAAGGAAGGAATACGGCGAGGCAATTAAGGAATTCAATAAGCTGATAAAGACTTTTCCTAACAGTGAACTTGCAGCGCGTGCATATTATAGTCTTGGCGACAGTTACTACAATATTCAACAGTATGTGGCGGCAGAAGAATCTTACCGTGAAGTGCTGAGACAATTTCCGAAAAGTCCTTACGTTGCAGATGCCACGACCGGAATTCAGTATTGCTTAATAGCGTTAGGAAAAGACGATGAAGCAGTCGAGGTTTTGGATGAGTTTGTAAAAGATAACCCGACTTCACCAGTTGTCGAAGAACTTCAGCTAAAAAAAGGCGATCTCCTTTTCAATCAAAAAAAATATTCAGATGCCGTGGCTGTCTACCGCGGGTTTGCTGAAAAGTATCCAAACTCGAAATTTCTTGCAAATGCGCAATATGCTTTAGCGAAGTGTTACCGCGTGCAAGGCAATCCCGATGAGGCGGCATTAGCATTTGAACGAGCTGCAAATGTGTCAAGTGCAGCTGAAAAAGTAATTGGCGAATCTTTATTCGAAGCGGCTGAGATTTACAACTCACAGCACAAATCCGATAAAGCGATTCTTACTTTGCAGGATCTTCAGAAAAAAGTGAAAGATCCAGAGATTATTGCCGAAGCAAAATTGCGAACAGGCGAGACATTGCGATCACTTGGAAAGAATGCAGAAGCAAATGTGCAATTCGAACTAGTGACGAAAGATTATGGCGACTTGCCTGTTGCAGACGAAGCGAGGATAGCACAGGCGCGAATGTATTTTGAATCGCAAGATTATGATCGGTCAAAAGCATCTGCCGAGAAGGTTGCAACATCAAGAAAAGATGAAACAGGCGCTGAAGCACAATACATCGTAGGTGCATCGCTTGCGGGGAAAAAAGATTGGGCGAACGTGATCACTGCTCTACTTCGAGTGAAATATGTATTCCCGTCGTACGAACGTTGGGTTGGAAGGGCGTATCTTGGCCTGGGTGATGCTTACGAACAAACAAAAGATATACGCCGTGCACGCGAATCTTATCTATCGGTTCTGAAACTGAAGACAGACAGCTCGGTAATAGAAGAAGCTCAACGGCGTCTGAAAAGAATGGAGCAGCAGTAGTGCGCGGAGTGTTTCGTTTATGGAAATTACCGATTCTTCTGCTTGCTATGCAAGTGCCAGTTTTATTTGCACAAGAAGAACCGATAGAACATGCAAAGAAGAATCCGGTAATGCAGCAGGTAGGAATCAACACACCTCAACAGGACACGAGTAAAACACCGCCGAAAACTGTACAGCGGCCTCTTCCAAAATTTGATTTGCCAGAATTTGTTATCACCGGAATTGCATCGGTCGATTTGCCGAAATTAGAAAAAATTATAATTGATGATTCTGCCGCCGTGTCGCAGCCAATGTTAAAGTCTTCTGAAAATATTCTGCGAGATCGTGAAACGCTGGGGCTTGAAATGAAGAACCGTGGAGGATATTCACAGGCACCGACAAGTAAGTATTCAGGATTTGCAAAAGCAGGTATTGGTACGTACTTCACACCGCAAGCAGAACTTCAATTCGGGCAATCATTCCCCGAATATTTTTATTCTCTTGGTGGTAATTATTTTCTTACTAAAGGCTACGCAACGAATACAGATCAATCCAGCGGTGGTTTAATAGCATCGGGAGGAACAACGCTCACATCCAGTATGCCGATACTTTGGAATGCAGCATTAAATGGCAGGTTAGGTTATCGAAGTGAATCATTTCGTTTCTATGGTTCTGCGACACCGGATATTCAACGAACGCTTTCGGATTTCCAGTTGCAGACGGAGTTAGAGAATCAGACATCGAATTATTTTCCTTATTTAGCAGGAATTTCTTTGGAAAGTTTTTCTATATCGGATTCATCTGCATCGAAAACAGAAACACGATTAGATCTGAATTACCAGACATCATTCCCGATCGCATCTCTTCCTGTTCAAACAAAACTCCATTTCATGTCCGCCACAGGCGGATTGGGATTTATGGATTTGTCAGCAGGCGTGCAAAACTGTTGGTATGGCGATATACTTTTCGAAGGATCGCTACATTTATATTGGGCAAAAGGGATGGCAGGGCAGAATTTGGTACGTCTATGTCCGCAGTTAATGGCAAGCTATCAAGTTACATCTCAGCATCGTGTATTCGTATCTTATGAAACAACGTTCATTCCGATGACTTTGGCATCTAACATTATCGCGAATCGGTTTCTATCTGCTGTTTCAATCGTTAAACATGAATATGTTACAGGTGCAGGCGAGCTTGGCATAGAATCCAATTGGACAGAGGCAATGAGGAGCCGTGTATCCTTAAATGTGAAATCTGCCCGTGATTTGCCAATGTTTTCAGATTCTTCCCTTCAAGGTGTCTGGATGCTGGCATATGGAGGTCAGGCAAGAATCGTAACATTCTGTGCGGAAATGGTTGCAAAGTTGAACTCAAATGATTATTTTGCTTCTAATATATTGCTTCGTTCTACAAAAGATTCTTTTCTAGGCGGGAAGATTCCTTACGCACCGACGATCGAAGCATGGTGTACTGCAAATCATAGATTTGGACCGTCGATGGCGGTGAGTGCAGATGTGAAGTTTGTCGGAAAGCGGACAACTGATATAGCTGGTACAGATTCGCTTTCAATTTCAAAGTATGCAGTTGTTGATGTGAACGGTGAATATACGCCATTTGATTTTTTAAGACTTACAGTTGGAATAAAAAATTTAACAGATTCACAGTTTGAAACATGGCGTGGATATAAAGAATTTCCATTAACATTGCAAATAGATGCACAAATAAGATGGTGAATAATAAGTGTTCATGAATACAGTATATACTAAACATACAAGGAGGATTATTCAATGCCAGATTTGAATCTCATTGATGAAGGCGAGCTTGAAGAAGTGCCAGAGGCGCCGGTTGCTCCACCAACGAAAAAGAGTGTTAAAAGTAGCGGTGGAGGAAGTGGAAAAATAATTATACTCTTGGTAGTTTTCCTATGTATTGCAGCAGCGGGAGTGTATTTTTTAAACCAGCGTGGGATTATTAAGCTTTGGGGCAAGAAAAAGCATCAGATTGCGCAAGTTCAAGAAGAACCATTCCCGCCGGAAGCCCCAGCTCAATCTGCACAAGGACAAAAACAAGCAGATACGAATGAAGTTACATTGCTAGATACGGCTCCTGTAGAAGAAAAAGCAGAAGCCGGGAAGCAATCTGAAAGTGCAAAGGAAACCGAAGCTGTCAAGGAGCCAGAGGCAAAGGCAAAAGAACCGACTGCGAAAAAATCAAAGTCAATAAAAAAGAACGAAGCAGTGGTAGAGACTGAATCTCCTTCGAAACTCAGCGAGATGAAAGGTGAATTTACCGTTCAGGTTATCGCTTATCGCGAAAAGAGTAGGGCAGAAGAGACTGCAAAGAATTTAGAGTTTTCTGGATATCCTTCATTCGTTGAAAAAATTCCTATGAAGGGCGGAGATTGGTACACTGTTCGGATCGGACACTATGCATCTCGTGATGAAGCGAAAAAAGCGGTGCAGTCGTTCGCAGAGCAATTGCAGGCGCACTACGTTATCGATAAAGTTCGATCAAAATAGATATTTTCAAAGATTCCTCTCGTCCAATTTTACATTGCCGAGGAGCGGTTATCTGGGTGAATGAACGAGAGTATGAGGCAAATCAAGTAATGCCGGTTATAAGTGTGAAGCGCGGCGTTAAGGAGCAAATGTGAATGTATCGCCGCACTTGGGAAGAGTTCCGTACGGTGCAAAAGAATTGCAGCGAGTCTATGTAAGACAAATGTCGCTTGCGTTTTTTCTTGCTGTTGTATTTACACTTGCTATTCTTAGTTCACTTCGGCTTATAATAGATCCAGAAACTTTCAATCCTCCACCGCAACATGTTGTCCGTATTTTCAAGTATTCAGAAATTGAACTTCCGCGTTCATTTAGCAATGTTGAAATTGGCATGTCGGCATATCCGATTCTTCAAGATCAATCCATCTCTTCAGAAGCTGTTTTGCCTGATGAATCATTTCCGGCGACGGCTTTTCGGAGTAAATCAAATCCTGGAAAACAAGGTGTTCCAGGAGAACGGCGGCCTGGCGAAGGTTTGAGCTCTTTACCTGGACAGATTGGCGTAGATAAAATTCAAGCAGATGACAGGACGACTTATCCGAACAATATGGGGAATATTAATGCACTGGCAGATCATAATGATATTGCAGGGGGCGGTGGAGAATCGCGTGAACCGTGGCGAAAAGGTGGGCGTCCTGTGCCAGGAAAAACCGGTGAGCCGCCAAGTGGAGTTGATCGTTCAGGAGTCGGAAGTTCTTCCAAACCATCTGCTGGAACGACGGCTTATGGTTTAGGATCAGGTGAAAATGGTGACGGAGAAAGAAGCGGAGCGTTTTCCATGCAATGGCTTCATGGAATGACGCGCCGCAAACTTAGCGGAGAATTGCCGAAATATCCGCAAGGAGCAACTGTCTCAGCGCAAGTTCGAATTCTTACAATCGTCTTGCCTGATGGAACTGTGCGCTCTGTTCAACCGGAACAAAAGGCGAACCGTCTATTAGAAGAAGCCGCGATGAAAGCAATTCGTTTCTGGAAGTTTGAACCACTTGAATCGTCTCTGCCGCAAGTTGAACAATCCTGCATAATTACATTTTCTTTTAGGTTGAAGTAGTTTGGGGATCTTTCTCTTTTTTCTTTCCGTTATCCTGCTTCGACTCTGTCAGAATGTAGAAGTAGTAAAAAACAATTTCAATAGTTGTAAGAATCAAAAGAGAAATCGTATCGCGGCTGATTTCCTTTCTGACGTTCCGCCACACCCAAGAATCCAGCGGCTGCCAATACCATTTAATAAACCAATCAGGAGCGAAGAGAAGGTTTGTCAGGATTGAACCAATTGTCCAGCCGACAGCGAAAATAATACCGACGAATGCTATTGCAAGAAACCCTTCACCAATGCTTTCTTTTTTATATTTAATAAAGACAAAGACAACAAGTACGATATGTAAAAAGAAAATATACGCAGCAACCATAGAATTAAGTTAAAAGTTAGAAGTCACAAGTATAAAGTTAAAAGTAAAAAGGGAAAAGGAAACATGTTAAAATGTATTTGTACTTATTAATTTTTCCTTTTGCATTGAAAAAATGATTCAGTACGCATCATGGCCGAATAAAACAGCGTGAATAGTCTTGAGAATAATTTTCAGGTCAAATACAAGCGACCAATGTTCGATGTAATAAATGTCGTACTTTGTTCGTTCAGCAATGGAAGCATTACCTCGCAATCCGTTGACTTGTGCCCAACCTGTCATACCGGTTTTTGCACGATGCCGTTCCAAATATCGCGGCACCTGATTTTTAAATTTCTCCACAAAGTGCGGCCGCTCCGGACGTGGACCAACAACGCTCATATCGCCTTTGATAACATTAATCAACTGAGGGAGTTCGTCTAAACTGAAGCGGCGAAGAAATCGACCAAGCCGGGTTGTTCGTGGATCATTTTTTTGTGACCAGATCGGCCCGGTTGATTGTTCTGCATCAGTATGCATTGATCTGAACTTGATTACTTTAAATACTTCACCATCCAAACCTACGCGTTCCTGCAAATAAAAAATCTGCCCCTTAGAGTCAAGCTTAATGAGAATTCCAATCAATAATATAATCGGACTTGCGAGCAAGAGGATAAGTGAAGCGAAGAACAGGTCAAACGTCCGCTTGA
>JBEKLV010000129.1:0-8204 GCA_050008835.1 Bacteroidota bacterium
AAATAGAAATGCGGCCCCACCAAGAATACTTTTACCAACGATGATTATGAGCGTTGATGGAGTGATAGAAGTGACATCCATTGAGAATGGTATGAAAAAAGAAAAAATTAAAATGACTACAGAAACAAGAAATGAAAATTCAAGTGCGTTTACTTGAAATAAAACTTTTTTCTGAATTACGGCTGCCGCCGCCGAAAGTAGTGCAGAACAAGTTGCCAATGTGAACCAGAACATTCTATTGATCCTCTTGAGAATTCATTAAACAGCAATGGTTATGGAAAGAAAATAATTTATGTTCCAATTCCTGCAACAAAAGAAAATCCAAGCCTCTTCAACGACAAGAGAATATACCGTTGAAGCAAGCGCGAGTTATCATCCATATAGGTTATTCTTTTACTTTACCAATTTGACGAAACCGATATATAGATATTTCTTCCAGGTTCATTATTCAAATTGCCGCGGAGCGTCGAAAGGAAATTTACATATGCACGGTCAAAAATGTTTTGTATTCCTGCCGACAATTTAAAACATATGCCCAATCCTTTAAGGGATGCAGTCGAAAAACCGACATTAAAGAGTGTATAGCCGCCTAATGATATTTCATTTTTTGCGAGATTGGTTTTATCATCAACAATTTCACAGTCAGTATGGATGTTTCCAACTTTTTGAATTAAATAATCCGCTGCGAGATTGCCCTGAAGTGGCATTATTTGTCCGAGATTCGATTTATTTTTTGTGTCTTCCCCGCGTGTGTATGAAAGAGAAGAATGAATTTTAAGCGCAATACACGGTTCTATATCCAATGATAGTTCATATCCATAAATACGCGCTGCGCCGATATTGGCTTTTACATATGCTGGAGAATTCTCAAATGTGCCAAGTGTATCTCCTACAAGATTCTGATATGTGTTATAATAGACATCAGCTTTCAACCCAATATTTTGAAGATGAACATGAATATCGCAATCAAGTGATATATTTTTCTCTGGCTGCAAATTCGGATTACCGACATGAGGAGGTGTCGTATTGGATAAATAAGCGTACAGCTCTTCCAATGCTGGCGTCCTAAAAGCTGTCGAAAATAAAAATGAAGCATCTAAACACTTCAGAATATTTTGTTGAATGCCTGCATTGACACTCCAGCTTTTCGTGTTTGAAGTATTCTCCGGCCACAAGACAGTTCGATTGGACGGTGTGATAAGGTGACCTCCAGACTTAAGCCATAATGTATCGTATGTTACATCATTGTGTACCCGAATACCATCATACCTGGCACCCATCACCAGTGTCGTATACTGAGGAATAATCTTCCATTCATCCTGAACATAAATTCCGGCGCTTGTAAACGAAGAATTTGGCAGTGGCACTTCTTCAAGAATGGTATCATTCCCAAGTTTGTATGTTTCCCTCCCACTGGATATTGAACGCTGCCATACTTCGGTACCTATGGTTAAGTAATGAGATTCGCTCGGGATCATTGTTGCTTCCACCTGTACGGTTTCAGTGATATGGTCTGCATGCGGTGTTTTTGTAAGTATGGGGCTCGCTATCAAGTTGACATCGCGTTCTATATCTTGCCGCGATGCACGTATCACTAATGATGAAACCGATTCAATGATCGCGGGAATAGTATATTCTGCTTTTAATAATTCCCTCCGGGCAAGCGAATATTTTACAATAGCCGTCGCTGGGAATAACGATGAACCGCCTGGAATTCCTGCATCGTCTGTTTGCGAGCGCTGATAGACAACATCCAAAGAATGCGTGCCAAATAATTTCACACCAGCATCTGCCGAAAAATCCCAATCGCCAAAATACGAATTAGGAACTGTTCCGGTAGGTGCAATATAATTATCTGCTTTACGAAACATTCCGCTCGTGCGGAATCGATAATTATCCGAACCACTTTCCATAGCAAGGTACTCCGCATGGGAATTATTCACGGATTCGAACCGCACGATCGATTCACCAGTAATATATGGCACATTGCTAAATGAGGGACTTTTTGTCATAATATTAACAACACCGCCAAATGCACCCGTGCCTGCAAGAGCAGAACTACCGCCTTTAACAATTTCAACACGGTCAATATCAAATGGATTCAACAGCGATAACGCTGCCGCATGATCGTTCGCTGTCTCTATACGCGTATTATCGATCATCATGACAATATTATACCGTGTCATTCCGCGAATCGAAACCATCGTTTCCCACATTCCATCACGCACAAGGGCAATGCCCGGCTCGCGGCTCATCGCATCGGATACAGTGATAAAGGAATTATTAACCAACTGATCATTTGTGATAATCGAGAGAGAAAAAGGGGTGTTCTCGAGATCGGTCATAGTGCGCGTACTGCGAATAATCACATCGTCGGAGGGAAGAAGCGCAGAAGTCATTTCAATAACAATGGTGTCATTTCCATTGGAAGTAAACTTGATAAGGCGCTCTATATCAGCATATGCGACATGATGTACAGAAAGTGTATATCGTCCTGTCTTGAGCCGATCAAAATGAAAGTGCCCATCCTCATCGGTACTTGTTTGTTGTCTGATTTCTCGAAGAACAACAATTGCTTGTGCTATCGATTGATGTGTCACAGCATCGACAACCTGCCCGGAAAGTGAGATTGTTTGTGAAAGACAGAACGAAAAATCAAAAACGAAAAGTATTATATATGCAGTTGTTTTATTAAAATGCGGCCGACAATTGTTCATTTCACGATGCTCCAAAAAAAATGCCGGTACACAATGTACCGGCCTACTAGTATACTATTATAAACTAATTATTTTTGTCGATTGAAGCAATGATCTACATCTTTTAAGAACCATATAGATGATATAAAGCATCAACACATGGGTAATACATGCAAAGTAAATTTATTATTTCATCATAATAAATGAATTGTACCTATAGTGCGATTCAGTAATTCATTATTTACTACCCCTAACGAAAAATGTATTACTGTTTATGTCTTTCTTTTTTATATTATACTTGTGTCTACTGGTATTCGAGAAAGTAAAAGTGACAATATATATTGATTAGCAGCTCGTTCCTTTTGGGATATTCTTGTTAAACTTCATCAAGGAAATCGTTTTCCGTTTTTTAAAAATAATTACGTATTGAACGAAAACGTTACGAGTACAAAAGAAATTTAGAGTTTTCTAACTTTCATACTTCGCCAATATGCTGCAATCTGCTGTCTATTGAAATTGCGGTGTAAATGACTGACCTCTTCGCTTTCCGAATACCAAGAACGTAAAGTGTTTTTATATCACTTTTAAAAATTTTTAATGGCTTTTTACGTTCAATTCACTTGGAATGAAAGTTGCGTAGTATAAAACACTGGCTCAAAACGCACAGAAAAAATTATTAGGGGCAGTTATGAATGGAACTCAAACGTTGTCAAGAGAATTGCAGGAAATCGATTTAGTCATTACAAAACACAAGGGGCAGCACGGTGAGTTGTTAAGCGTACTTGAGGAGACCCAACTTCTCAACGAACAAAAATTTCTTTCAGAGGAAGTTCTCAATCATATTGCTCTCCGAACCGGTGTTCCACTATCTCGAGTGTACAACGTCGTTACTTTCTTTTCATTCTTCAATCTCAAACCTCAGGGCAAACATACACTTACTGTTTGCAGGGGAACTGCCTGCCACACAAAGGGATCAAAAGCGTTACTTGATGATCTGGGATTAATGTTGGGATGCAGCAAAGCGCTTGAAGAGGGAGAATCGTTTTTTACAACACCGGACAATCAATTCACAATTTCCACGGTAGCATGTTTCGGCCAGTGCGCGCTCGCACCGGTCGTAGCGATTGATAGAGTCATTTACAGCAATGTAACAACCTCTAAATTGCAGAAGCTTCTTGGTAAAATTTCGAAGGGACGGAAAAAGTCATGAAGATATATGATGCTTCGACGTTGGAAAAGATTAGGCAACAGGGATTGGCAAAATTTCTTCCTGACGTACCAAAAATTTCCGTCGGTATGGGAACATGCGGTCTCGGCAACGGGGCAAAAGAAGTATATGAAAGTTTACAGAAAGCTATTAGAGCAAAAAGAGCAAAGATTCAATTAACGCTTGTAGGCTGCTTCGGTTTTTGTGCTGAAGAGACGCTTGTCAATTGTTATGTACCGGGACAACCGCTTGTCATTCTACACAAAGTTATGCCGAAGGATGCCGAGAGCATTGTTGATGGTCTTTGCAGGGGAATGATACCGCTGAAGAAAGCATTATGCAGAATCGAGAATTGGAATTTTTATACCTCAAGAATAGAGTTTGGAACCGGACTGAGTAGTGTTCCTCTTTGGAATGAAATTCCATTCTTCAAAGGGCAGAAGAAGATCGTCCTTCGTGACTCCGGATTAATCAATCCGGAAGATATCGAAGATTATATCGCTGTCGGCGGTTACAGCGCCTTGATGAAGGTGTTGACGCAAATGACGCCTGATTCTGTTCTTGATGAGGTCAAGAAATCAAAATTGCGTGGACGCGGCGGGGCTGGCTTCCCGACGGCGATCAAATGGGAAATGATGAAGAAAGTCGAAACGGATAAAAAATATATTATCTGTAATGCTGACGAAGGTGATCCGGGCGCTTATATGAATCGGAACGAAATTGAAAGCGACCCCCATGCACTTATAGAAGGAATGCTGATCGGCGCATACGTGATGGGTGCTTCTGAAGGTGTGATGTATGTAAGAGCCGAGTACCCGCTTGCTGTTGAACGATTTAAAAAAGCGGTTGCCGCAGCGAAGGAATATGGTATTCTGGGAAAGAACATTTTTGGATCTTCGTTCAGCTTCGATATGTCGTATGTGGAGGGGGCTGGTGCGTTTGTATGTGGTGAGGAAACCGCACTTATTGCGTCGATCGAAGGGAGAGCAGGTAGACCTCTTCCGCGACCGCCGTATCCTGCACAAAAAGGGTTGTGGGGCAAACCGACCAATATTAATAATGTGGAAACATGGATCAATATCCCTCTCATTCTAACGATTGGCGGAGATGCATTTGCAAAGTTTGGAACACAAACCAGCACAGGAACAAAAGTATTTTCACTTGTTGGAAAAATTAAGAACACTGGCCTTGTTGAATTGCCGCTTGGTACACTGCTGGAAAATATCATTTATCAAATGGGCGAAGGCACGGGTAACAAAAAGAAAATTCGTGCAGTGCAAACGGGTGGTCCGTCAGGTGGCTGCATTCCAGTGGAACACTTCAATACACCAGTGGATTATGAGTCTCTCACGAAGCTTGGTACAATTATGGGTTCCGGCGGGATGGTTGTAATGGACCAGGATAATTGTATGGTCGATGTTGCGCGATACTTTGTTGAAGTAACTTATGCTGAATCGTGCGGGAAATGCACGCCGTGCCGCGAAGGGCTGGCGCAAGCACTCACGCTTCTCAACAAAATCACACGTGGCGAAGCAACCATGGAAGATTTAGATACACTTGAGCGATTAGCTTATGTAATTCGAGATTCTGCACTTTGCGGGTTGGGGCAAACGAGTTCGAATCCGGTATTGAGTACATTGCGTTACTTCCGTGATGAATACGAGAAACATATAATTCAAAAGAGGTGCAAAGCTGGTGTATGCGAGAGCTTGTTCATGGCGCTTTGCGAAAATAGTTGCCCAATGCATATGAATATTCCCGGGTACCTTCAACTTTTAAAAGAAGGACGGATTGAAGAAGCATTTGAACTCACATTGCGTGATAATCCCTTACCGGGCACGGTCGGAAGAATTTGTTACTTCCATTGCCAATTGCGATGCCGCAGAGATATGGTAGATGATCCAGTCTCACAGGGCGATATTCACCGCTACCTTGCAGATACAATGTACAAAATGGGCAAGGAGCGAGAAACTTATCAGCGGTTGATAAAAGAAAAACTATCCCCTACAGGTAAGAAAATTGCCATTGTCGGGGCAGGGCCTGCTGGATTGACCGCAGCTTATTTTCTCGTTCGTCTGGGCCATAACGTCACAGTGTATGATAACCATGCAAAAGCCGGCGGAATTCTGCAATATGGAATTCCAGCATATCGTCTACCGAAAGATGGCCTCAATAAAGAACTTGAACTCTTTAGAAAACTTGGTGTCAAATTCGTTTTCAATACGCGTATTAGCAAAGAATTGCCATTCAAAAATCTACAAAAGCAGAATGATGCTGTCTTCCTTGCTGTCGGTGCCCAGAAAGATATTGAGCTTGATATTCCAGGCAGACATCTTGCGGGAGTTCTTCAAGGCTATGAATTCCTTGAGAAGTTTGCCAGCGGGAAGAAACTTCACCTTGGAAAGAAAGTGGTTGTCGTTGGCGCCGGGAATGTGGCAATCGATGCAGCACGTTCATGTCTGCGGCTTGGCGCCGATGTAACGATTGTCTATCGCCGCGACAAAGATGAAATGCCGGCGAATGCTCATGAAATTAAAGATGCTATAGACGAGAATATCCGGTTTATGTTTTTATCTGCACCACATCGAGTTATCAGTGATATAAAAGGAAAAGTAACGGGTCTTGAAATTCACAAAATGAAGTTTGACGGCTTCGATAATACCGGACGAAAGAAGCCGATAGAAACCGGCGAGACTGCAATAGTGGAATGCAATACTATTATTCTTTCCCTCGGTGAGAAAGTTGAATTTGAATCCGCTTCGGAAATTGGCCTGGAACTCCGAAAAAATGGTTCGATCAAGGTGCAACAGCCAAGTTGTCGTACTAATTTATCGAAGGTCTATGCAGGCGGCGATGCAGTAAGCGGACCAGCAACGGTTTCCGAAGCAATGGGGCTTGCCCGCCAAGCGGCAGAAGCGATCGATATTGACTTAATGAAGGAGAAACGATTCCACCGGTTATTCAGGGATTTCAAATATAAAGATGAAGTTATTCCTGAACCGGAAGGCGGCAAAAAAATCGATCCGAAAAAACTTGCCGTGAAGGAAAGAGTTTCAAGCTTCCAGGAAGTTCTCGCTGGATATTCCGGCGAAGAAGCTCTACAGGAAGCAACCCGCTGTCTGCGGTGTGATGTTAAATGCCACGAAGAGCAAGATAATTGAGAGGATTCAATGGAAACAAAGATGATCAATATTAAAATTAACGGTAACGATTATCAAGCTCCCGATGGTATAACAATCCTCGATGCCTGCAAACGCAGTGGAATTAAAATACCGACACTCTGTTATCTTGAAGATGTCTCAAGAAATTCCTCATGCGGAGTTTGCGTTGTCGAAGTAAAGGGTGCACGCTCGCTTGTTCGCTCCTGCACGGCATGTGTACACGAAGGAACCGAGATTGTGACAAACTCGGCACGTATCCGTGATGCACGGAAAACGAACGTTGAACTGATCCTTGCCAATCACCCGAAAGATTGCCTCTCATGTCTGCGCAATCAGAATTGCGAATTGCAGACGACCGCTTCCGATCTGGGTGTGAAGGAGGATCGATTTGTCCGAACTAAAAAAGAACAACTCTGTGACACGACCTCGCTTTCTATCATTAGAGACCCGAACAAGTGCATCCTGTGTGGCAGATGTATAGCTGTCTGCGGCACTGTTCAAACAGTGTATGCTATCGGTCTCTCCGGACGCGGCATTAAAACAAAAGTTTCTACCTATATGGAAAAGGGGCTTGGGAATGTTGCATGTACTAATTGCGGGCAATGCGCGCTTGTTTGCCCTACCGGTGCGATCGTAGAACGTGATGATACAGACAATGTGTTCGAAGAACTTATGAATCCTGGAAAAGTCGTCGTTGTGCAGACTGCTCCGGCAATCCGTGTTGGTATTGGTGAAGCGATGGGAATGGAATCTGGAAGTCTTGTAACAGGAAAAATGGTTGCCGGTTTGCGACGGCTCGGCTTCAACAAAGTTTTCGATACACAATTCACAGCCGATTTGACAATTATGGAAGAAGGACATGAATTAATAAAACGCATCACCAACAAAGGCGTTCTTCCGATGATCACTTCCTGTTCGCCGGGGTGGATAAAATTTGCAGAGCATTTTTTCCCAAATTCGCTCGCACATCTCTCTACTTGTAAATCCCCTCAGCAAATGTTCGGATCAGTAGCAAAAACTTATTACGCTGCAAAGATGGGAATCGATCCGCGAAAGATGGTCGTTGTCTCAATTATGCCATGCACAGCAAAGAAATATGAAGCAAAGCGTCCCGAGATGATGAGCGCCTTTGAGCATTGG
>JBEKLV010000013.1:0-28607 GCA_050008835.1 Bacteroidota bacterium
GCGAACCGCTGCTGGTGATCGATACAGTCTTGAACAGTTCTACGACCGCACCCTTGATGACTGTTGTACCAATCGTGTCCGTAATTTTTCCCTGGACGATGCCGTTTCCTCCGGTAATGGTAACAGAGAATAATTGCGTAGCGGAACCGCCTTTTGTTGAATGTGCTATAATTCCCAGCGTGTACCATCCTTTTGCTTGCGGGACAAACTTTAAAAGACCGGTTGCCGAATCTACCGTATACTTATAGCTTGGAGAAAAAAGAGACATCATCAATTGGTAAGGGGCGTACCATATCTTTGCTGTCGAATCGCTGGAAATAGCTTTTGCTGTGTAGGTATATGTAATACCCACTATACCGGTTGACGGTGGCTGCGAAGTAAATTTAATTTGATCTGTCTTAATTGGTGTTTGCGAAATTGGCTGTGCAACAACAATTCCCAATATCAAAATGGTAAGGAGCAAAATACTGTATATAAGTTTCATAAATCCTCCTAAAATATTTTATTAATAAGAATCTTTTCAATGAGATTCTCTCATCATACTTAGAATAATTTTTTAATTTACTTGTAACACTTTAAGATATTTTCAGAATTGCTCTTATATAAAAAACTCATCCATTGAAATTGAATCGGTAAACTGTTGATCGCTATTATGAAAGCATTCGTGTGAAAATCGTTGTCTACCAAGAAGAAAACTCATAGTAGCTATTAAATAATATAGACATCGACGGATCATATTTTCCCGCGTTATAATGCTATTGCTAAGACGAACTTATCCTTTTCTTAATGAATAAGTCAATCTATATGCCACGAAACGATTTTTGTATTTGTTTGAAAATCGAAGATTTAGGCAACATTAAAGTGCAAAATTTGCACTACGATGCAGGAGGTGCACAGTTAGAATTTAAAAGCAAATGTAACGCCTGTACACCCGTTAGTTTGCAGATTTGATTTAATATTTAAGGTAGAATTATTAGATGTAGTGAAAACGTCAATTTCAGATGCGATATATGTAATAGCAAACACAACGAATGAAGCAAGCTCAGCTTTATAATAACGATCATAGATTTGATATTTTTCATCGATTGCTAGTGGATTGTTCTCTGTAAGATAATCTTGTCGAGCGTTACTTCTCAGGAATTCAAATGTAATTCCACTTCCAAGCGTTACAATTCCAACGCTAAGAAATATTGTACCGGATGTTTTTCTTCCTGTATGTAATTGCTCCCACCCAGGAAAAAGAATTGTTCTATAAGAAATTGGCGAGCCATCCAATTCTATCGGAATTTTTATCGTTTCCTGCATTGGCTTTTTGGAAGATAGAAAAGCTCGCTTTGCTTCATTGAAGATGACAAGTATTTTTGGAGATGTAAGCACGGGATCGAGCGAGTAAGTAGGATATAGGCTTAATAACATAGCAAAGCGTTCTTTTGCAAGCTCAGATTTTCCCTGCGCAATCAATGAAAAAGCAATGTATTTGTGAATTTCAGCATAAGCAGTATCATTCAAATTTGCATATTCGAGCAAGCGCCTGGCTTCCACTTCGGCACGAAGATAGGACCCTGAATTATATAGAGAATCAATAACCAGAAAGGCGGCGCGGAGAGGACTATTCTGCGCAAATGTAATTGTAGCATAACTGCAGGTAAGAATTAAAAATGCGATTAGGATTCGTCGAGTCATCGCTGACCCTTAAATGAAATAACGATGGATGCAGTATCTTTTGAATGCACAGTTACCTCGCAAACAGTATCTTGAAAAGATACATTTTTAAATCGCACTTGATATTTTCCAGGTGAAAGCATAATTGGCTTTTCAAAAGGAGTTGTATCCTTATACTGGTCATTAATATATACTTCTGCCCATGGAGTGGCAAGGCAATTTAAATAACCAACATTATCGAAAAAATTTCCTGTAACAGCACTCTCTCTAAAAGGCAACACAGTGATTGTTTGTGTGATCGGATCAAAAGATGGATGAACAAATAAAATTGAATGTTTGCCAGCAGCAAGAATCAATGATTTGCTGAGAGGAGTTTCGCCAATAAATTTGTTATCCACGTACACTTTTGCCCAAGGCGTACTTGTCAACATAACAGTTCCTGAATCTGCTGCCGTCTGATTCGTTATGTTAGATGAAACGACTTTTGGTTTTGCCGTTTGTGATTTTTGAATCGGTTTATTCACACTTTGAACAGACGTATTCTTATTAGTCTTCCAATTACTATCCATAGTTATTGATGCAGAATTTGAATCAATATTTAGTCGAGCCTTGGTTTGGATTATATGCTTTGAGTCAGAAATTCTATTCGGAAACAATAAAATTAAAGCTATGATCAATGCAGCAACGCAGCTTAAAATGAAAACTGTGCGTTTTGGTGACAAAGGATGCCACCGTGAAACATCGATAAAAATATTTGAATCCTTTTTATCGAAAGCATTAAGAGCATCTTTTGAGCTGGCAAATCGGTTCTGTTTCTTCGGTGCCATTAAAAGTTTAAGGAAATGTACAAACTCAATAGAAGATTGTTCTGTAAATCGATCTAACATTTCAACGTTAAATGCTAAAATTTTCTTTGCACAATCTGCGTATGAATCTCCTTCAAAAATACGTTCGCCCGTAAGAACTTCAATCAAGGTAACACCTAGAGCAAATAAATCTGTCCGCTGTTCAACCACTTCGTGTAGGATCTGTTCAGGCGACATATACGCAGGCGTACCAAGCACCACACCCTGTGCTGTAATCGATGGAACGGATGCAAGTGATGCCAAACCGAAATCTGATATTTTAAATGTTCCGTTTGTAGTAACAAGAATATTACCCGGCTTTATATCCCTGTGAATTATACCCCGTTCATGTGCCGCTACAAGGCCGCGGAGTGTATGAAGAGCAACTTTTTTTGTGTATGCCAATGTGCAAGTAGAACCATCAGCAATAAGCCGCTTCAAGGATGTTCCTTCGACAAACTCCATCACGATTGCAGGACAATTCTCATATTCAGTTAATGTATACACTTGTACGATGTATTCAGAGCGAAGAGCTGCACATGCTTGCGCTTCTCGCATAAATCTTTGATGCAGGTCAGGATCAGCGGCATGGTGCTTGTGTAAAACCTTTAATAGAATGCGGCGTTGGAGCACAGGATCAAATGCCCGATAAACGCTGGTGAAAGTACCTTCCTGAATTTTTTCTTCAATCGTAAACTGCATTATTCTTTGGCCCACTCTTTAAGACGGTATTGAAGCCATCGTAACGATACACCTAATTTTTCTGCAGTGCGACGCCTATTGCCACCCATTTCTTCTAATGTTGCTTCGATAACCTGTCTTTCCATTTCTTCTAAAGTCGTTGAAGAAGAAAGCACAGATTCCGACTTGTTCACGTCAAACATAAAATCATTGACTGTTAATTGTGTTCCATTGCATAGAACCACGGCCCGCTCAATTGCGTTCTGGAATTCCCGCACATTGCCCCTCCAAGAATTATTCAAAAGTAATTGCATAGCATCCGGGTGAATACTTTCTATTGGGCGGTTGAACATTTTGACTGTTTGCTGAAGAAAATACTTTGTGAGCAGGGGAATATCATCTTTACGCTCGCGTAATGGGGGCAAATGAATATCAACAACATTAAGCCGGAAATAAAGATCCTCACGCATTTTTCCATTTTCTACTTCATCTTTTAAATTTTTGCTAGTTGCAGCAAGGACTCTAATGTTTGCTGTTCTATTCACCGTGTCTCCGATGCGACGATATTCTTTTTCCTGAAGCAACCGAAGAAGTTTAGGCTGAAGCGGATATGGCAGATCAGACATTTCATCTAAAAAAAGTGTTCCGCAGTCTGCAACTTCCACCAATCCCTTTTTTATTCCGCTTGCGCCAGTGAAAGCTCCTTTTGCGTATCCGAACAACTCGCTTTCGATTAATGATTCCGGAATAGCGGAACAGTTTATGGCTACGAAAGGAAAGCCCTTGCGCGTACCGTTGTCATGAATAGCGCGGGCTACAAGTTCTTTTCCTGTGCCACTTTCACCTGTAATGAGCACGGCAACATCAATATCGAGTACACGCCGGGCAATCTCCAAAGCGCTGATCCATTTTTTGCTTGATCCCACGAGCGTAGAAAACAAATGTGTCACCTCAGCTTCATTCTTGAGACGTTCGTTTTGTTTCTGAAGCTCTGTATAACGTTTTGCGTTCTCGATAGCAATGCCAGCGAGATTACCGAAGATGGTTAAAAATTTTAAAGACTCATCAGTAAATTCTTTAAGCATTTCGCTGCTATCCAAATACACCGCACCAAAAGTTCTATTACCAGTCTGAAGTGGAATGCAAATGATGGAAAGAATTTTTTGGGCAATAATGCTTGTAGAAGAGTCAAACCTTTCATCGTTTTGGGCGTCGAAGGTCAGCACGGCTTCACCGGTATTAAGAACGTTTTTAATGACCGAGGAGGATGCTGCAATTTCAGATGTTGTTTTTTGAGAAGAAAAATTTTTTATGACGGCAACCTCATAACCGTTTTCATTATCCGGATTGGATAGAATGACGAATCCCCGTTCAGCAAAAAGGCGAGTCATCGCGATTTCCAAAATTCGCTCCAAGAGTTCGGTCGGTTCTAAAATAGAATTCACCGATTTGGAAATTTGATACAACGCATCAAAGTTTTCTTGAATTGTTTGATCGCTTGTCATTTTACTACAAATGATGCCTCCTTGGAACGTGAATAATTGCCGAAATCATCAACCACTGAAATAGTCCACATATATTCTCCTGAATCCAATGTTTCACCGCTATTGTCGCCAGGGAATTGAAATTTGTCATTAATTGAACCTAACTGCGAATATGACCAAACGTCATTACTAACACCAGAAACAATCCGCGAAATCGTCAACGAATAAGTATAGTTAAAGGTAACATCAGGCGGAGACCATTGCAATAACGGTGTTGGCCCAGTTGTGTCCTTTACTGATGTTACGGTGTTTATAGTCGGATAAGTAGGAATTGCTGTGTTTTCAATAACGCGCGACACATAAAAAGGATTGCTGTAATTTATTGCATAATGGATATCTCTTGACTTGATCTGTAAAGGTCTATTCACCAACCACTGAATCGTGTTAGTTGGCAGGTCGTATTTGTAGAGGGTTACCTGAAATAACCGAGTAGAAACAGAATATGTCATTGGGAAAAATAACGTATCTGAGGTTGAAGAACCGCTCGAAGAGTACGTTACAAAAAACCAAACAGAATCAATATCAGTAATGCCATTTGGATCAGCAACAGAGGCAGTAACATCAACAAAATATTGGGGACTGGGATAATACTGATCGATTTTTCTTGTATAAATGTTTTGGGATACGACGTAAGGGGCTCCATTCAGACTAAAGCGGACATGTACTATTGTTTGAGAATATAGAACTATTCGCTGTGTGTCCGGCGTATAATTTAATTTTGTACAAATAAGCGTTTGAGTTCCTATTGTAAGACGATCAAAAGAAAAAACACCTGAGGCGTTAGAGATAGTTGAAATGCCATTTTCCATTGAGGTAATAGTGGCAGAAGGAAGAGGAGTGTTTTGATTTAAAATGGAAACAGTCCCGATGACACTTGCCGTAGAAACATATTGCGGTGATTGCGGGTCGAGCAGATTATCGCGCGGTGCATCGTGACATCCGCAGAAAAAGCCGATTGAAAATATGAGTATGGAATAACAATACTTTTTCATTGCAGGGTAAATATAGTCTATTTTTTTTTACAGTTACAAGCGAGCAAGCACAAAAAAGCTCTTCTTATTAATGAAAGGCTTTTTGCTAAATCAACGGCTATCTCAGTCTCTTTACTTAAATAATCCCTTTAAGGCGCCTTTTGCCTTTTTTTGTTACATCAGTGGGTTGCTTTTTCTTTTCCTGGTCAATACGATTTTCGATTTCTTTTTTTTCTTCACATCCGCCAATGAAAGCTCGTCGTTCAACCGGCTCTCATAATCTTTCAAGCGGTTTGTTGGCGTATTGTTCTCTCGGCGAATAGTCGTACTACATTCTGCCGTTTCATAGTAATCTTCAAGCATGCTGAGTAGAAAACCAATGAAAGCGATAATACCGTACGGACGATTAGGCCAGCAGTGGCTATTTGACCGCAAGGGGACACAGAATATAAAAGGTATTACATATATAATATTTGACTTACATTAAAATATTTAGTAAGTTAGAATAAAAAGGAGACATACGATGGACACATCGGTGGTAACAGTAAAAGGACAAATCGTCGTTCCTGCAAAGATCCGGCGAAAGTTTGGAATTAAAAAGGGGACAAAAATCGCGTTTGTTGAACAAAACGGCAAACTTATAATTCAGCCGCTTGATAAAAATTACTTTGAGAGTTTATCAGGAATACTTGGCACTGACGGCGATATGCTCAAAGGATTGATGGAAGATAAGAAAAGGGAGAGCGAACTATGAAGACAACAGTCCTTGATAGTTACGCAGTGATTTCTTATCTCCAGCAGCAAGAAGGATATGAAAAGGTTGCTGCTGTCTTTGAAGAATGCGTAACAAAAGAACGTGAAGCGTTTATGTGTATTGTAAATTGGGGCGAGGTGATTTACCAAGCGCTTCGCAGAGGAGGGGAAACGCGTGCGAAGTTGGCAGAAGATTCCATAAGAGCTTTGCCAATACAACTTGTAGAAGTTAATAAGGAGCTTACGCTTCAAGTCGCTCATTTAAAAGCGTTCAATAAAATGTCTTTTGCAGACTGCTATGCGGCGGCGTTGGCGATGAAAAAGAAATGTGAACTGCTGACCGGCGATAAAGAATTCAAGCAAGTTGAAGATAAAATTAAAGTGCGGTGGATTAAATAAAGAAACGACAGAGTAAAAGAGAGAGTAATGCTTGTATTTACGCGCTTGAAATCAAAGAATGTTTTGTCTAACATATAAGTGCATCCATTTGTGAAGTTTCATTACATTAGCCTCATATCGAAATACAAAAAAGAGAGTGAATAGCACAATGACAAAGCATAGACAATTGACAGTTGAAAGATTTAGAAAAAAATTTGTGCATGTAAAAGCAAAAGGGTGGGTCAAATCAAAGAGAAAAGGAACAACCGGCATTGGACAAACATTGGAACAACTCCTTGGTATCGAAGAAAATAATATTGCTCTACCAGATTTAGGAACAGTAGAACTTAAAGCTCACCGTGTAGGATCGTCTTCTATGATTACGTTATTTACATTCAATAGAAAAGCATGGAAAATGGATCCGCTTGCTGCGATCAAAAAATATGGAATACGTGATGATAACGGAAGATTGGGAATGTATTTCACTATGGCAAGAACGCCAAACAGCATGGGACTCTTTCTTAATGTTGATGAGATAACTATTTCAGTTAGGCATGTCTCAGGAGAAGTCATTGCAGAATGGCAATTAGAAACTTTAGCAAAGAGATTTATGCAAAAAATGCCCGTTCTGGTGCTTGTAAGTGCATTTAGTGAAATGCGCGGAGATATGGAATGGTTTAAATATGACCGTGCACAATTGCTGATGGGAACGTCATCGGATATTATTAGAAATCAATTCTTATCGGGAAATGTCCTTTTTGATATAAGAATGGATCGTCGGCCAACGAAAAATGAATTGCGTTATCTTCAAAAAAGTGATTGGTTACAATGGTCTTTCAAAGACTGGACTGAATTATGATAAAAGAAAAGAATGCAAGAACAACTTTCTATCCGATGGCAGGTGGGGTAGAAGCACAATTTGTCAACCTCCTCAATACACTTGGATGGATACAAAATAATCATCCAACATCTGACGACGTAAGAACTTGGTTGATTAATAATTTTATTCTCACAAGGTCCTATGCAAGAGATGTCTATACGGTACTATTAATAAGTACGGGATTAGTTAAGGTCACAAATGGGCGTTGTCGACTTACTGCTGATGGAGCGTCAGTCCTTAATACAAGTTCGCCGACAATTTTGCTAGAAATATTTGAAAAGTCATTTGTTGGTGTAGCAGCCTTTCTTGAAGTGCTTCGAACTAAATCAACGATAAGAACCGATAAACTTAATGAATTATGGCTTGATACAATAAAGAACCGTTTCCCCAAGGTACAGAATTGGAGCAAGCGAACACTTCAAAATCAATGCAGACACAGAATTGATTGGTTGCGAACCATGGGATTTATCGATTTTGATAAGGGACTTTATAATCTTTCAGAAAGTGGTTGGAATTTTGTACAGAAAAATCCACCAGAGGCTATTGCTATTCAGAAACAAGAGATAAGGACAGAAGAGCATGAATTGAAAAATATGCTTTTAGGATCATTTGAACCGTTTTCAAAACTTGAGGAAAAGACAACCACACTCCGAAAATCTTATGTTCGTGATAGAGCTTTTCGAATAATTGTGACAGCACAGTATGAATACTATTGTGCTATTTGTGGTTTTGGCATTCAAACACCGCAGGGTTATCATGAAGGCAGAAGCCGCACATATTGTTCCAAAACAGAAATTAGGCACAGACGATCCACGAAATGGATTGTATCTATGCAGTACTTGTCATTGGCTTTTTAATGAAGGGATTTATTTTATTCTCTCCGACAGTTATTCAGTTATCATCGCTTCATATTTATCTGGCAAAGGTGTCGATCTTTCTGTTAATCGTATTTTATCGTATAAAAATAAATTAATTAGAACTGTTAGAGATTTAAGATTTTCTCCAGCCGTAGAAGCCCTTCAATGGCACAATGAACATATCTTTCTTGGGTAAATCAATCCTCTAACGAGAATGATTGCATAATTGATCACAACAAGTCCTACAAACGCAACAGGTGTTCTTGAGGACACAATGACGCGCGAATACATAGTTGTGATGCGCAAAAAGCTTCACTATGCAGTAGCAGAACGATTATCAATTTATAATGCTTCTTCCCACACGATGAAACCAAAAGCTAAATCAGTAAACCATGGCAGGAAAATGGTGAAAAACGTTTTGAAAAAGAAGAAGACACTATACAAATTTATAAAAAGGGCTAAACAGAAATAGTCCTATCATTCGCTTCTCCACGTCTACGTTAGAAAATCTCCGAAGCGTCATCAAAGTTATGCTGAACGCAGCGCGTTGACAATATTTAATCGCGCCGCTCGTACTGCAGGCAAAAAGCCACCGGCAAATCCCATAAAAAGTGAAAACATAAGTGAGGTAAATGCAATTGAAGGCGACAATGCAAATGAAAATTGCAGCTCAGAAAAAGATTGGTAATTCAACGTCGAGATAGAAAAAAATTGCAGGAACGACGCCAAAAATAATCCGATTACCCCGCCGATGAAAGAAAGTGAAAGTGATTCAATTAAAAATGCCGACAACACGCTGCGGCGTTTGAATCCGAGCGCGCGCAATGTTCCTACTTCCACCGTTCGATTTGCGACGGCTGCGTACATTGTAATCATTGCACCGATGGTTGCACCGAATGAGAAAACAACTGTGATAAAAATTCCGAGGATGCGAATAAATGTCGCCATTCCCTCCGATTGCTCTTCAAAGAATTTCTTTTCAATCTTTGGCTCGAATTGTTGCAAGCGCGGTTCGCCATCGAATGCCGCCTTTAAGGCGTTAAATGCATCGGGCTGATCGAGTTTAAACGTTACCGTTGAATAACCGCCCTGGCGATTAAAAGCATCCTGCAGTTGCTCATTATCGCCCCACATCTCTGAATCAAACTCGCTTCCGTCGGCATCAAATTTTCCAACAATTGTCCATTGATTGCCGCCGAACGTTACGAGAGAACCAACTGTTGTACCGATAAAATTATTTGCTATTGCTGAACCGGTTACCACTTCACGCGCTCCTGCTTTAAACATTCTTCCTTCTACAATGTGTACTTGCGGACGCAAGAGAAATGCTTCTGGCGCAACGCCGCGAACGGTCGCATTGCTTAATCCGCCTGTTTTTTTCTGCAAGTTAATAATTACAACTGTTTCACCGGACACGAGAGGTTTACCGTCAGCTTGTTTAGCAATATGTGGCAGCGTACGTATGACACTGTAATCATTACGGGTAATAATGCTGGAGATTTCTCCGTTTGCAGCTTTGCGTGCTATGATAACATTATCCGGCATGCCTGTTGCAACTAGTGTCTTCTGAATGCCATGCGCAAGCATGAGGACCGCAGCGAACACAAAAACAACGAGCGCAATACCCGTCATTGTAATCGCCGTTGTAAGTCTACGTGATTTAAAATTTCGTAATGTATATTTTAAGGGAATCTTCATAATCATCCTCTAATAATAATATAGAATTTAGGAAACAGGAGGCAGAATGCGCTTAGAATATGCGCACAATAATTTAGTGACTTCATTAAGAAGTAATTTTAATTCTGAACATTTTCCATAATGTAAATTCGTTGAGAGAATAAGATAGTACCGGCACTCTTCAGCAGAACCTTGAGCGATATTCATAAAACGAACTTTATCTACATGTCCATGTTTTTTAAATTTTTCAGCAATGTTCACCGGAATTGATATGGCCGCACGACGAAGTTGAGAGATAAGTCCATACGTTTCTTGTTTTGGAAAAGTAGCGGTATAATTATAGATTTCAAGAACGAAACGATGTGCCTTCTGCCAAACAATAAGATCTTCAAAAGATTTTGCGGATTCTCTTTCCATCGATCAGTTCCCCCTCAAAAAAATCAACGAATTATTTTCTTTTTTCAACTTTCTGCTTCTTGCCTTCTGTATTTATCCTGCAAACCTCAATCCATCCACAATCTTAGTTCTTAGCGCACGCTGTATTGGAAAGATCGAAGCTGCAATACCAATCATCAACGCAGAGCCAGCGGCAAGAATAAGTGTTAAAGGAGTTATAAAAAAGTACGGGAAAAATCCCTTCGGCACGAGAGCTTCAATACCCGCAACGATCGGGTACGTAAGCAGCACTCCTGTTCCCGCCCCAAGGACCGAAATAAATAAAGATTCACCAAAAATAAGTCCGAATAAATGTCCACCGGAAAACCCGAGCGTCTTCAGCACCGCATATTCGCAAGTTCGCTCGCGTGCAGACATGATCATTGTATTGCCAAGCACGAGCATAATAATACCGATAATGATGTAAGAAACAGCATTCATAGCATTGAGCAGTGAACTGGCCCCCGAAATAAATCCCTGTGTAAATGCACGTTCTGTTTCAGTCTTGGTTGAATTCGAAGAGTTCTTAAAAAGCGCATCAACTTGTTCTGAAATAGCAGCGGCTTGCGCAGGCTCTTTAATCTTAATAATATACCACATTACATTTCCCGCCCGCCTGGGCATATCCACTTTCATACGTTCATCGATTGCCGACCAATGGAAAAACATTTGCGTTGCATCGGTGGATTTATCGCGCGGCTTGTAGATACCGCGGACAACGAATTCCCATTTACCGGGATAGATGTCACCATCGAGAGGAATAATATCACCTATCTTAAAGCCGTATTGTTTCGCTATTTCCGAGCCAACGATACACGAATTGCGTTGTTGTTTGAACGTTTCAAGGTCTTTCGTACTGATAAGGTACTCTGGATATACTTCAAAAATTGTTTCTGGATCGACGCCCATACGGGCAAAAAAATTGTTTTTATCTTTATATGTCCCTCCGAACCAATTAGCATAGCACACTGTTTCAACGCCAGGAATTTTTGCTATTTGGTCGCGATACGAAATAGGAAGCGGAAAAATGAATGAAACCGACTGCCTTGTTATGAGACGATTCGCAGCGGTTGCCTCCAATCCCTCATAATACATATCTACAACGGTGCGCAAAACGCCGAAAGCCATCACGGCAATCGCCATTCCGAGGATGGTAAGCAAAGTCCGGAGTTTATGGCGTAATGCATTTTTAAAAATAAGTTTGAGTACTCGCATAATAACTCCTTAAGACAATTCGCCTTTGTCGAGGTGATGAATAACTGTGGCTTTTTCAACTGCACGCGGATCATGCGTCACCATGACAATGGTTTTTTTAAATTCTTTATTCAAGCGCTCGAGCAACGTCATAATCTCTTCGGCTGAGTGTTTATCAAGATCGCCGGTTGGCTCATCGGCAACCAGTAAGGTTGGATCGGTTACAATGGCACGGGCAATAGCTACGCGCTGTTCTTGTCCGCCGGAAAGTTGTTTGGGATAATGCCGGGTCCTATCGCCGAGCCCGACAACATCGAGTGCAAGTTTGACATGCTTTTTGCGTTCAGCTTTCGATAGCGATGTCAAAAGAAGCGGAAGCTCGACGTTTTCGAATGCCGTAAGCACTGGAAGCAGATTGTAAAATTGAAACACAAACCCAACATGATGTGATCTCCACTTTGCTAGCTCTGATTCGTTGAGTTTTGCGATATCGACACCGCCGACAATAATATTGCCTTTGCTCGGACGGTCGATGCCCGCAATAAGATTGAGGAGCGTTGTTTTTCCAGATCCGGATGGCCCCATTAATCCGAAAAACTCTCCTTCATTTACTTCTATGGTAATATCATTCAGAACAGGAACTTCAAAACTATCCCGCCAATATGATTTTGAAACATTTTGAACTTGTATTACAGTATTTGCCATAGTGCAATCCTTTAGTGTTTAGAATTCAAGATATATAAATCAAAAATAATTGCGGCAACCTACAATCTCTCTGTAAGTATAATTAAATGTGTTACATTCCGTCTTCTGCATTATTGTATTTTTATTTTCACGCCCTCGACAATGGTAGCGTTGATATTGTCGATAACTTTTTCTCCAGGTGTAATGCCGCCAAGTATTTCTGTCAATGAACCTATGCGGCGACCAACCGTGACAACAATAGAAGTTGCAACATTATCATTCACACAATACACGATTTTCTTTCCATCGCGCTCCGCAATTGCCGTTGATGGAACGGATAAAAATGGCTTTTCTTGCATTTCGCTTTTATCTGCTTGTTTTGTGAGGAACAACACTTTTGCGCCCATTTCCGGCAACACACGACTGTCATAATTTCTGAATGCCACCTTTACCATCACGGTTGCTTTTGAACGGTCAGCCGTTGGAACAATCTTTGCGACAAATCCCTCGTATCGCAATCCCGGATACGCATCAAGGGTTATTTCGCATGGTTGATTATTATTCACGTTCTCGATATTCGATTCGGACACATCGGCTTCTACTTGCAGTGAAGACATATCGGCAATCGTCACAACCGCAGACTTCGATCCGGCGCTTGCAGCCATCGGTACAACCATTTCTCCGATATCGGCATCTTTTGTGAGGACGGTACCGTTAAACGGGGCGCGGATAATGGTATTCTCCAATGCGACTTCGGCTGATTCAACACCAGCTTTTGCGACTTCTATAGATGCCTTAACTCGCTGTAATTGAGCTTCTGCATTTTCGAAATCGGCTTGTGTTGAAAGATTTTTTGCCAGCAACGTTTTTTGCCGTATAAAATTCTGTTCGGCAGCTTTTAAATCAGCTTCGTTTACCGCCAAAGATGCTCGTGCTTGTGCCGCAACAGCACGCATATCAGAATCTTCCAACCGTGCGATGATTTGGCCCTTGACCACATGATCGCCTTCTACAACACCTAAATACATAAGCCGGCCTGTCGCTTTAGAAGCAATAGCCGCTTTTCGCTGGGCAACAACATAACCGCTCGCGGTGAGAATAGCGTTGGATTGTGACGGAGACGTCCACGCCGCCGTTGCTAGCTTTACTTCTATAACTGGAGCAAATATTTTCTGGGAAAGAAAAATGCTGCCAATAACAAGAACTATTATTGTTACTGCAATTCCGATAAACATACCGGTTTTCTTGGGTGGCCCATCCTGTCCGCCTTGTGAGCGGTGAATACGAAGCGCCGAGAGATCAATATTTTTATTTTCCATAAAGTGTTTCTTCGGGATTAAATTCAGATACTTTAGGTATTGTTACCTAAAACGAACCTTGTGTTAAAAAAGTTGCACTTGCAAGGAATGTTCGGTGATTAAAAGATACATCTATTTTTACCTTAAAACCGTTTCAATCCTATTGATTCAACATACACAGAAAATGTGGAAAAGTTCTAATGATTTCGGTAGACAACGTAGATGAATCGGCGAATGGCGGATGTAATCAAGAATTTATCTTCTGTAAACGGGCTCATTGACTTGACGATATTATATTTGAGTTACAAAGAAGCCCTATTTATTTTTATAATAGAATTGTAAACATCTATATTGTGTTGAAAAACATACCTGTTTAGAAAGAATTAGCAAGTTCATATTAATAATAAATAATCTGTAAGAATACTTGATTACGTTAATTATTTATGTTATTTTACACTTGAACCTAATTAAATAATGTCTATTCTTTTAATATAGATGAAGGAGAAAAAATAATGGCAACGCCAAAAGATTTTTTTGATTTCGTAAAAAAGAATAATTCAGAGATGATCGATCTCAAATTCGTTGATTTATTAGGAAGTTGGCAGCATTGCAGCTTCCCGATAGATGTAATAGACGAAAGCACATTTGTAGAAGGGCTTGGATTTGACGGCTCGTCCATTCGAGGTTGGCAGGGAATTCATATGTCGGATATGTTAGCTCTTCCTGATCCTAATACTTTTTGTATGGATCCTTTTTTTGCTAAACCAACCGTAAGTATCATCGCAGATATTGTCGATCCGATATCAAAGCAGAAATATACTCGAGATCCACGATATATAGCACAAAAGGCAGAGGAATATTTGAAGCAAACAAAAATAGCCGATACTTGCTATATTGGGCCTGAACCTGAATTTTTTATTTTTGATCAAGTTCGTTATGAACAAAATCAACACTGTGGTATGTACGAAATAGATTCTCAGGAAGGTGCCTGGAACACTGCGAGATTTGAAGAACCCAATTTGGGTTACAAGCCTAGTTTTAAAGGCGGATACTTTCCGGTCAGTCCAACGGATACATTTCATGATCTTCGGGGCGAGATGGTGTATGAAATGCGTAAGATCGGAATTATAGTAGAAGCGCATCATCATGAAGTTGCTACTGCCGGTCAAAGCGAAATTGATATGAAATTTACCAATTTATTAAAAATGGCTGATCAACTTATGTGGTATAAGTACATATGTAAAAATGTGGCAAAGAAAAGTAATAAGACAGTGACTTTTATGCCCAAGCCGATCTTTCAGGATAATGGAAGCGGAATGCATACTCACTTCTCTCTGTGGAAGGAAGGCAAACCTTTGTTCGCGGGCGACGGTTATGCGGGCCTCAGTCAAATGGCGCTTAATGCTATTGGAGGAATTTTAAAACATGCGCCGGCCATTCTTGCTTTTGCTGCTCCGACAACAAATTCGTACCGCCGGCTTGTTCCTGGTTTTGAAGCGCCGGTCAATCTGGCTTATTCAGCCAGAAACCGCTCGGCTTCATGTAGAATTCCAATGTATTCTCCAAGTCCGAAAGCAAAACGTGTGGAATTCCGTTGCCCTGATCCGAGTTGCAACGGGTATCTGACCTTCTCGGCTATAATGATGGCTGCTGTGGATGGAATTCAAAACAAGATTGATCCAGGTAAGCCATTAGATAGAGATATTTATGAAATGACACGTGAAGAATTGAAGTCCACTCCAAAAACACCGGGATCGTTGGAAGAAGCAATTGTTGCATTGGAGAAAGACAATGCTTTTTTAACTAAAGGCAATGTCTTTACTGAGGATCTTGTCGAAGCTTGGATTACTTGGAAACGAGAGAAAGAATTAGATGAAATGCATCTCCGGCCGCATCCGTATGAATTTCATCTGTATTATGACAATTAATATTCTTAATTGACCTCATAGATTTCTTAAGAAGTCGATGGTCATAGTTACTCATTGTTATGGCCATTGACTTTTTTTATGCTCTTCCAACAAGAATTATCAGATATAATAGATATCGAAGTGTGGAACCACCTTATTTCCACCGTCAATAAGTTAGTATTCGAGTTATGTTAGATTGACTCTAGGAGATATGCAGTAAATTTATATTATCTTAATCATGATTAATTAATATTCATTTAAAGGAGAATTATATACATGGAAACAGAATCATTGATGTTTAAAGAATCATTGGAGAATACTTTTGCATGCAATGTCTTTAGCGATGTTGTTATGCGGGCAAGGTTGCCTAAAAACATTTACAAGATGCTGAGAAAAACAATTGATGAAGGTTTACCACTTGCACCAGAGGTTGCCGATATCGTAGCCAATGCTATGAAAGATTGGGCGATAGAAAAAGGTGCAACACACTTTACACATTGGTTTCAACCGATGACCGGGATTACAGCTGAGAAGCATGATTCCTTTATTTCTCCAACCGCTGACGGCCGTATCATTATGGAGTTTTCCGGCAAAGAGTTAATCAAAGGCGAGCCGGATGCTTCCTCTTTCCCGTCGGGCGGATTGCGTTCAACATTTGAAGCCCGCGGTTATACGGCATGGGATTGTACATCTCCGACATTCTTCAAAGATAATACACTGTGTATTCCAACAGCATTTTGTTCCTATACGGGTGAAGCACTTGATAAGAAAACACCGCTTCTTAGATCGATGGAAGCCCTTTCAAAACAAGCTATTCGCGTTCTCCGATTGCTAGGCAACACTACAGCGACTCGAGTTGTTGCGATGGTTGGACCCGAGCAAGAATATTTTGTTGTTGACAAAAAAACATATGAAAAAAGAAAAGATCTCATTCTTACAGGACGCACATTATTTGGTGCAAAACCAGCAAAGGGTCAAGAATTGGAGGATCATTACTTTGGCAATTTGAAGGAACGAATTGCGTCATTCATGGCAGAAGTGGATGAAGAGCTCTGGAAGCTCGGCGTGTTGGCAAAGACGAAGCATAACGAAGTTGCACCTGCCCAACATGAACTTGCTCCTATTTATACTACAACTAATATAGCAACCGATCATAACCAAATTATGATGGAAACCATGAAGAAAGTTGCAAATCGTCATGGTCTAGTTTGCCTGCTTCATGAAAAACCGTTTGCCGGTATCAATGGTTCTGGTAAACACAACAACTGGTCAATGGCTACAAACGACGGGCAGAATTTGCTTGATCCTGGGAAAACTCCTCACGATAACGAACAATTTCTTTTATTTCTTGCCACCGTCATTCAAGCGGTGGATGAATATGCTGATCTATTGCGTGTTTCTACGGCAAATCCGGGTAACGATCATCGGCTTGGCGCAAACGAAGCGCCTCCGGCTATTATCTCGATCTTTCTTGGCGAGCAGTTAACGGATATTTTAAAGCAGATCGAAAATGGTGGTGCGAAATCTTCCAAAGTTGGCGGCGAATTGAAACTGGGTGTTACCACGTTGCCAGCGTTACCGAAAGATTCCACAGATCGAAATCGAACATCGCCATTTGCCTTTACCGGTAATAAATTTGAATTCCGTATGGTAGGATCTTCAGCCTCAATCGCAGGTCCGAATACCACACTAAATACAATCGTTGCCGAAATCTTGTCGCGCATTGCAACTCGAATAGAGAAAGCAAAAGACATCGACACCGAAGTTCAGACTATTGTGACCGAAATCGTAAAGAAACACAAACGAGTCATCTTCAACGGTAACAATTATACAGATGAATGGGTAAAAGAAGCAGAAAAACGAGGCTTACCAAACATTACTTCGACAGTTGCCGCTATTCCAGTGTTTATTAGCGAAAAATCTATAAAGGTGCATGAAAAGCATGCTGTCTTGAGCAAAGAGGAATTGCATTCACGCTATGAGATCTCACTTGAAAACTATACAAAGACTGTCAATATTGAAGCATTAACAATGTTGGAAATAGCAAAACGCCAAATATTGCCGGCGTCTATTACATTCGCTGGTAAAGTTGCGTCAACAATTACATCATTGGAAAGCGTTTCTGCAAAATCGAAAGCTGCAGAAAAATTGTTATCAGAGTTGGTCACAACAATCGATTCTTTTGGTAAAAATATCGATGCACTTGAATCTGCGCTTAGCAAACTTAAGCATGAAGACAGTGCCCTGAAACAAGCCCAATATTATCGCGATGTTATTTTTGTTGCGATGGGAAAATTACGTGTTGATGGTGACAAGTTAGAAACAATGGTGGACGCAGATATCTGGCAGTTACCGACGTACACTGACCTGCTCTTCAATATCTAATATTCATTTTATTCTTTAAATGTTGTGGATTAAAAACCCGCATTTGAGTCTTGAATGCGGGTTTCGTTTGTGCTGACACTAAAATAAAACAGTGCGAAAACGAAAACGGAAAAGGAAATGGAATTCTAACGAGCTAAAATTACACCGAGTTCACAATCAGCACATCGCCCATCTGCACAGTAGAACTTATAGAGTTGAATTACAGCTTGCCGGCGACTTACATTCTTCAACGGCAATCTTCCTTTCAGTAATTGTTTCTCCATCAATCGAGTGATAGAGTTGTTCTCGGATGCAGGAAAAGATTGGTACACAACAAGTGCGCCTTCGCGGACAGTTTTATCTTTAAAGATGCGCGCATATAACATCGCGATTGGCAGAACAGCATTAATCACGATTTCGCGAATACGCGATGCGCCAAGTGCTTTGACACTATTTGAAGCTGTCGTATCGAAGTTGTAATGATGTCTCCAGAAATCGTTTGTTTCGATGCTGAAGAGTTGAACCAGTTTGTGTTCCTTTTCCGAAGCGGAAATATTAGCTTTCAAAATTTGGATAATACGGCGGAATAAATCGTTCACTAAAAACTCTTTGATAAGTAAACTTGCGGCGGCAAGTCGTATTGTCGGAAAATTTGAAGGACGCGTTGGAAATAATTGCCAATCGGCAGCATTAAGAATTTCACCGTGATATTGTGGACGCAGTTCTTTCCACTTCTTACGCAACGCATGCACATACTGTCGAGATTCTTTCTCTTTAATAACATTGCTTTTTGACAACAGATCAGCCGCGCCAAACATCAACGATTCTATTGTGAGATCTGAAACCGGCATCCCGAAATTCGCAATTACCTTCAATGTCATATTTTCAGCTAATCGTAAAAATGGCTTTCGATTCTTGCTGTAACCAAGTCCTTCCATCACGCCTTCATAAAGAACTTGTTCCCATAATTCCTTATTGGAAAAATCTTTTTGTGTCAACTCTGGGAATGGTGGAATTTCGTTGTGTTCGCCCTCCGATGGTAGCTCACCGTAAGCACGTTGCCATTCGTGCAATGTCATGCGGCGTTCGTACGCAAGCTGTTTCAATCGTTCATCAAACCGGCGAAGCTTTAATTCAAGCCGCTCAACAGCCAATTTCGCCAGCCAATGATCGAGTGCCTCAGAAGTTAAATCGCTATTCTTGCCGAAACATCGAATTGTTTCCGATTTCTTTGTACGTTCGTCAAGGATGGCTTTTTGCCATACAGTTTGGATAGAGTCTGAAAGAAACTGACTAAGCACAAGAATCGGTATCTGTCTGCCGCTATTGACAAGTGTTGGGGGAACATCGTTCGTCGTTTCCAAAACAACGTGGAGGATGACTTTATTATATCGCGGGTCTTCCTGATGTTGATGCTGAAGCCACTCAAATACAGTACGGTGAATCTCGACGTCACCTGAGTATGTCACATCGTTGATTTTTATTTTCGCGTTGCAGAAATCCGGTCCGCCGTCGGAATTTAATTGACCGACATCATAAACTTTTAGTGTTTTGCCATCTGCAGTTTGCAAGCCGGCAGTAAGATACTGTTTGCTCCAGATATGCCGGAGGAACCGCTCGTGGATTTTGGAAGTGTGGTGTTTCATGGTAGCTTTAAAAAAATACATAAGGTTCAGGTAAATCGCAAGAATTAAGATTGAAAGAAAAAGTGAGACGGAAACGTTGGTAGATGCAAATATCTGGCGAATACCGACGTACGCTGACTTGCTCTTCAATATCTAATATTCAAATTTTGAATTTGGGCTTTATTCATATTTGGTTCAATACCCCGCCATTTACGGCATCATTCCCGCGTACGCAGGAGTGACAAAACACCTCGTCCCGCCATGCGGGACTGTGAAGATTTTTATTTTCTCAACCTCGTCACAGTCATGCTGATCTCATCTGAAGTAAGCTTCTTCTGACCTCGAAAGAGGATTCGGAATAACCGATCACCCCAAGCATGTTTCAGTTTCTCATCCTCCAGCGGAATTTGCTCTACAGTCGGAACAATCTGACGATGATCAAAACACAGAAGAGCACTCTTTTCCTCTTTCCCTTGCTGTATTTTTACCATCAAGGAATCACTCCCAACGCTCACCACTTCACAAGGGGTCATCAAAGATAAAGTAAAGGATTGGACTGCAGTATCGGCACGATATGCCTCATTTATTCGAATCTCTTGATGAGAGCGATCCAGCAGAACAGTGCGGTTCCAGAATTTTATCCCAGCGATAGAAGGATATGCACCTGAAATATCCAGCGTCATCGACGCTTGACTATCGCTCTGCTGATATTGTACAAACTGCGATCGATATTGTATTCCGAATTTTTGCATAGCACCATTGATCGTTGGAAGATTATGATATGCTGACTGCATTGTCCAAATGGAATATCGGTCATCGCTGAATGTCTTTGCAGTATATGTTCCTACACCGACATCGACGAATAATGGATCACCATCCAGATACACAATAAAATTGCCGACATCATTATGATTATGACTATGCTCATTATATCCGCCAATGGCTGCAAGATAGAATCCTGCATTGGAATTCTCTAACTGTCGGGCAACCATCATCTCGGTCTGCGGCAGCCACACATCCCTATGAAGATGCACATGAATGCTATGTGTATCAACTGCAACAGGATGGAACAGCAGATCGAGCTGACGTGTCAGACTTCCCTCTAATTCACCCGCCGACATATTCTGTCGGGACTCTGCCTCCCATCCTAATCCTATCAGATCCGCATCATTGATACGCTCTCCATACCGCAAGACCAGATGAGCTGGAATATCGATCTGTGCTGGCGCATCGCCAAAATTCAGAAAATATTTTCTATTAATGTAAGAATATGCAATAAACCGCCCTATGTTTTTTACAAGGGGATGATCATAGACATTAATCTTCCCGCCAGAGACATTGTAGAGTAATTCCAGGCAATCAAATAAAGATCCACCGGCGCGCCTCCAATAATAAGGACCTTCGTTACAGCCGCCATCGTCCGGATAGGAATTCAAAAAGCGATCCAGAATGGTGATAATCTTAAAAACCATTTTTGTCTGGCGAACCAGATCAGCATCGGTAAGTAATTCCACGGCAAGCCAGTTCAAGCAGATCCATGGAGTCCAATTGCTGATATAATGTACTGTCTTTCCCTTTTCCAGATGCATCCACCACATATCGTCCCTGGTAGAAGTTGGTATAATGATCCGTTCCTGCAGTTCATGGTATATGCGATCGCAAATAAGCGGTGAGATTTTTTGAAGCTGATCGTTCAGGAGATAATATGTCCATGCAAAAAGATTCCCCGTTTCAGCAGAAAAGAGATCAACTAACGGCTCCTGTACATCTGGTAAACCACGCCCGGCTTTTTGCTCGCCAATATGGGCTGGCACGATCCAAGAGGATTCTTCGGAGATTAACCATAGACCGTCGACGATCTTGTCTAAGAATCTTCCCCTTCCTTCAATGCATTCTGCGATCACTAACGTTTCAAGCATTTGACGACGTTCAAAGCACGGTCGCTCATAATTCTGACGATCCCCAATCCGGACAAACTCAAGATATAGTGTTGCGGTGAGCGCTGGATATTCCTTCTTCAGCAGCAGTTCTGCTTTCTTCGTAATACCTGTCTTGAATGATTCAGGTAAATTAGTCCATGGCACCCGTTCAGACGCTGTGGGATATGGATGCCACGGTTTGGCTGAGATGATCGTTTGAATTTGATCAACAGAATATCTCGACGTAAGAATATTCCGCGGTTGAGCATGCAATACTATAACTACTGTTAATATATACCAACCAATCTTGTTCCATCGATTTTTCCATTGATATTTCATCATTACATTTCCTTACAAAGCGCTGTTTGATTTAAATACATAATGTTGGAATTGTCCTAGGGGCGTATTTGTCATTCCGAGCTCGATGAAATAAGGAGAGGAATCTTTCTGTTTATTTAGATTTCTCATCCCGAAAGAATGGGATTCGAAATGATAAATTGGTCTATTAGAACAACACTTTTTTATTTTTTTGCCATCGGCGGTCTGCAGGATGATAGTAAAATACTGTTTCCCCAAAATATGCCGAAGGAATCGTTCGTGGATATTATGTGTGCGACGATTCATAATACAGTTACCCGGGTTGCATTACTCAACCAGATAAATACTCAAGGGCTCAATTACTTACTTATCCAACATACATTCTCATTTCTTCAACCATCTTCTTTGCTTCTGCTCTTGCGGCTTTTGCAAAATCTTTTCCCGATGATGCATAGATAATACTGCGACTTGCGTTGACAACGGCAAGCTGACCGTGTTTGTCGCAGCCATAATGAATTGATGACTTCAAATCGCCGCCTTGCTTGCCGATACCGGGGATAAGAATCGGCATATCTGGAACAATTTTTCGGATTTGTTGCAATTCTTTCGGATGTGTAGCACCAACAACGAAACCGATGTTCCGATTAACGTTCCAATTCTTTGCAGTGTGCACTACTTTTTCGTATAGAGGTTTCGTTCCCACCTTTAAACGCTGAAAATCTTTTGAACCAGAATTGGATGTTAGAGCAAGAATAAAAACTCCTTTTTCTGGATTTGTTAGGAATGGTTCAATAGAATCAAAACCCATATATGGATTTACTGTAACTGAATCGAAGCCGAAATCATCAAAAAGCGCCTTAGCGTACCGCTCTACCGTGTTCCCAATGTCACTGCGCTTTCCATCACCGATAGTAAGGACAGATTTCGGAATAAGCTTCAGTGTCTCTCGTAACGTAACGGTTCCTCTTTCGCCCATCGCTTCGTAGAAGGCAAGATTCGGTTTATATGCGCAGACGAGATCGTGCGTTGCCTCAATAATTTGGCGATTAAACTCCAGCACCGGACTCTTTGTAGATTGCAGATGCGTTGGAATTTTATCCATATCTACATCAAGTCCGACACACAAAAGAGAATTTTGTTTAATTTGAACTTGGCGAAGCCGCTGCGTAAACGACATTGATTTTAACCTTTCAAAAAAATTGAATACATAATTTCTCCTGTTAACAATAGTAATACGATAGAAGAAACAAATACAAAACGCCAATCTCGTTCTACGGCGAAACCGAAGATTGCAGTAATGACACGGAGAACAGGGGTGAACATAAGCATCACGAGTCCGACAAACATCAATGTTATTGGATCAAATGAAGCAGAAAACACACGGTCCGCTAAGTCGCTAAGCGAAGGATTTGAGGGAAGCGGCATAATTGACGATGGAGAAATTGTCGCAATGAGCAATCCTAAAATCATTAAACTAGCACTAATCCAAACACCAAGCCGGAGAACACGGCTTGTCCACCGTTCGGCAGTGTGATGTGCATCGTTTGATATGAAATTGATGTCAGGCATATATTTATCTCAAATACAACTGAATAGAAATCCCCAATAAGGCTATCGCAAACACCCACGTTAATACTTTGCTGTGAATTTTACGGCTTATGCGAACACCTGTCATTGAACCAACAAGCACGCCAAGTGCGGCTGTAGAAGCGATGAACGGATTTAGATGTCCATGTGCAAAATAAATAAACGCACTAGCTGCCGCTGTCACGCCAATCATAAAATTGCTTGTAGCTGTTGCCGCCTTCATCGGGATGCCGGAAAGAATATGCATCGCAGGTACTTTAAAAATTCCCCCGCCAACGCCAAGCATACCAGAAACATTACCAGCAATAAGTGAAATCATCATCGCAGTAGGCACTTTCTTCACCGTATAACATATGGTCGTTCCATTGGCATCGTCAATATAATCACCGGGAAGAACACCGTCGGTATAAAATTTTTCTTGCCCGTTGTGCTGCCGTATCTGCCAAATCATTATTATGGCAACGAGAAACATCAATCCTGAAAAAAGTTTTGCAAGAACGGTCGCGCTTAAATAGTTAGCGGTAATACCGCCAAGAATAGCACCACTCACTGTAGCAATTTCTAATAGCATTCCAAGCCGCATATGAACAATACGGCGCTCAAGATTCATCGCCGCACCTGCACTCGATGTTGCAATAACAGCAATAATACTGGTCGCAATCGCTTGATGCATCGGAACATTAAGAACCATCACAAGAAACGGAATCAGCAGAACGCCGCCGCCAAGCCCGAGTAGTGCGCCAAAAGTGCCGGCAACAAATCCGCCGGCAAGAAGAAAAATAAAAGAGAGTATCGACAAGAGAATTCCGCGCAGTGCGTGTGTGTTTGACACTTCGATGGTACGAAAAAGAAGGATAAGTTTCAAATGAGTAATTAGTTATCAGTGTCCCCTAATCAGTTCATGAATTGAAGAAAAAGAATTTTTTTTCGTGTTATAGAGTTCATTTCTAAAAAAGAATTCTTATTTTAATCCAAGATATAAATGCTTTCAGTTCAAAAACCACACGTGAGAAATTAGTATAACACGGAAAAATATTCATGGCCCTTGAAGTCGTAAAATTTTCCTATCTCAGTGAATTTGTTAACTTGCCGGTACTACGGATCAGTGATAATAAACGAATAGGCAAGCTGGTGGATCTTGCTGCAACCACAATGCAGGTTTATCCACGCGTAACCGGATTGATGGTGCGAACACATCGCGATAAACAGCTAATCTATATTCCATGGAACAATGTTAAACGAATCGTGTTTAAAGAACACATTGCAGTGGAGTATCCTGCAAACAGTGGTGAGCAACAAGCAAAGGCAGCAGAAAATGAAATTCTAATTTGTAAAACCTTCTTGGACAAACAAATCATTTCGACCGAAGGGTATAAAATTGTCCGTGTGAACGATTTGCAATTGCTGATTGAAGACAAAGCGAAAGAAAGCACCAACCTCTGGGTAGTACACATCGACATTGGCTTCAAAGGAATTTTGCGCAGGATTGGAATTTTACGCCTAGTTAACGGTGCCTTCCGTTGGGTAACGGATCGTGACATTAAAGATGAGTTTGTTTCGTGGAAATATGTCCAACCAACCGCCACGTCTTCTGTATATGCTTCAGTACAATTAAAGACGGACGCATCGAAGTTGTCAGAGATTCATCCAGCCGATCTTGCAGACATTCTGGAAGATCTCGGCACCGACGAACGCATCGCTCTCATTGAGTCACTCGATAACTTTACCGCGGCTCAGACGCTTCAAGAAATGCAATTTAGGAACCGCTTGCAAATCGTTGAATCAATGGAACCGGTAAAGCTCGCGCCTATCATAAATGAAATGCAGATGGATGAGGCAGTAGACCTACTAGATGCATGCGATATTCAAAAACGTCAGGCGGTGTACACGATTCTGCCACCAGAGAAAGTAACAGAGTTGAAAGAGCTTTCTACTCTTTCAATATACAGTGTCGGCAGTATTATGAATACAGACTTCGTTACTGCAAGACCCACAGAGACGGCAGGGATGGTGCTAAAACGAATTATTATTGAATGCGAAAAGTCTGAAATGTATCGATATGCGTACGTACTTGATAATGACGAACGGCTTCTTGGTGTAGTGAGTTTACGTAGCCTTCTTCTCAGTGACGCAGATATGCTGGTTGCCGATATTATGATTGAACAGGCTATTTCGGTGCAAATTGATACCCGCATTCGACGTGTAGCAAAACTATTCTTCAAATATAACTTTGAAGCTATTCCTGTTGTAGATGATGACAATAAACTTCAAGGGCTTGTATCTTTCCGCGATGCCTTAGCATCTGTGTTCCCAGAAATTAAGGAAGAGGAAACGGTTTGATATGAATTTCTTCAAACGAATCAAAGATAATCCAGCTCTGCGTCAACTCGTAATCTTTATGAGTATTTTGGGGCCTGGAATTGTAACTGGTAGCGTTGATAACGATGCCGGTGGAATCACAACCTACTCCGTTGCCGGTGCTATGTACGGTTACAAACTACTTTGGACGCTTATACCTTCGTTCATAGCACTATTGGCAGTACAAGAAATGAATGCACGTATGGGTATTGTTACCGGTAAAGGCCTGGCGGATTTGATACGTGAAAGCTTTGGTGTGCGCATCACATTCTACATGTTTATTTTTCTTTTGGTTGCCGATGTGGGAAATACTGCAACGGAATTTGCCGGTGTTGCAGGCAGTATGAATATTTTCGGTGTGAGCAAATATATTTCGGTTCCACTTGCAGCTATTGCGGTTTGGGTACTTGTGCTGAAAGGCAACTATAAATTTGCAGAAAGAATATTTCTACTCTTTAGCGTATTTCTCCTTTCGTATGTTGTTTCAGCTGTTATTGCCGGTCCCGACTGGAGCGTAATTGGTAAAGCAGTGATTACACCAACGATGCATTTCGACAGTCAATATATCACAACAGTTCTTGGCATTATCGGCACGACCGTTGCGCCGTGGATGCAGTTTTACATGCAATCAGCGGTGATTGAAAAAGGATTAAAAATCAGCGATTATAAGTATACATTATGGGACGTTGTGCTCGGATGCATTGCCACGGTTGTCGTTGCGTTCTTTATTATTGTAGCTTGCGCCGCAACGCTCAACGTGAACGGCATCAAAATCAACGAAGCTGCAGATGCAGCGATGGCGTTGCAGCCGTTAGCCGGAGCATTGGCCGGTCAATTATTTGCATTCGGATTATTTGTTGCATCTATTTTCTCCGCAGCGATTCTTCCTCTGGCAACTGCATTCTATGTCTGCGAAGCATTTGGATTTGAAGCCGGTATAGATAAAAAATTTGGTGAAGCTCCGCAGTTCTATTCACTCTTTACTATTATAATTCTTATAGGTGCTGGCATTATTATGATTCCAGGCGCTCCGCTTATTGCTATTACCATTTGGACGCAAGTGCTGAATGCTATTCTGCTTCCCATGGTGCTTGTTTGTATGATGATCATGGTGAACAATAAAGAAATTATGGAAGAATATACCAACAACCGGCTACAAAACATAATTGGTTGGACAACGACAGCAGTCTTAATAATACTCAGCGCGTTCCTGCTTTTCTCTGGCATAGGGGTCGTCGGATAAAACAGAAAAAACGCTTAATACTTGCTTTCGATTGAATTAGAAAGTATGTAATGTTAAATCTAAGAATTGGCAAGATGAATACATCTGGCTCATTACTTCACTTGTCTTATTATATGGGGATGTAAACATGAAAATAAAAGCACTTTTCCTTCTTTTCTTCGCAGTTTCGCTTTCCTCATCGCAGAACTACGATGCGTATTTTACCAATGCTACGATGCGCGTGGATTATTATCACATTGGCACAAAAGGGCAGGAGCAAATCACACTCGATAAAGTCTATAAAGAAGGCGAATGGGCGGGTAGTAAAACGCAATTGCTGGACCCCCTCAATCTGGGCGAATACTTTGTGAAGGTAAGCGATCTTCAAACTAATGCGCTGCTGTATTCGCGCGGCTTTTGCAATGTGTTCGATGAATGGCAGACCACCGACGATGCGTTGAACGGCATTTCTAAAACATTTCACGAAACCGTCCGCTTTCCATTTCCTAAACAAAAAGTCATGTTGACGCTCTATCGCCGCGATAAATTTGTCGCCGCCGGTGAAGAAATGGCGTTCCGCGAAATATTTTCTGCAGTGATCGATCCAAATAATCCGACTATCGTGAATGATGAAAAACGCAGCAAAACATTTTCCGTGTTTAATGTAATGATCAACGGATCAATGGACAAGAAAGTGGATATTCTGATCCTTGGAGATGGTTATACGAAGAAGGATATGGAAAAATTCCGAACCGACGCAAATCATTTTACCGAAACCCTGTTTTCGTATCAGCCATTCAAAAAGCATAAAAAGGATTTTAACGTTCGCGCAATAGAAGTTGTGTCGGAAGAATCCGGAATCGATATTCCCGATAAGAATGTTTGGAAAAACACCGCACTTGGCACGATGTATAATACGTTTGGCTCTGCGCGTTATGTGTTGACGGAAGACAACCGTGCGCTGCGCGACATTGCCGATGCAGCGCCGTACGACTTCATCACAATTCTCGTGAATGACAACCGGTACGGCGGAGGCGGAATATTTAATCTCTACACTACATGCTTTACTAACGCGGTGCAGCCTGGGCAGGATTGGGAACACGATTATGTGTACGTGCATGAGTTCGGGCATTGCTTCGGTGGGCTGGCAGATGAATATTACAGTTCGGATGTCTCGTACATCGATATGTATCCGAAAGGCATAGAGCCGTGGGAACCGAACATCACTCGAGCAACCACATTAAACAAATTAAAATGGAAAAATCTTGTGACACCCGGCGTACAAATTCCAACGCCATGGGCAAAGACAGAATACGACAGCATCGAAACATTGCGCGGCAAGCTAAACCGGCTTGCAAGTGATTATTATATGAAGCGCGAGTCGTTGTTGAAACGTTCGCAGGAAATTTTAAAAGACACTGCCTATGCTGGAAAAGTCGGCGCGTTTG
>JBEKLV010000130.1:0-8168 GCA_050008835.1 Bacteroidota bacterium
AATGGCTCAATACGGAATCAGTCGGGGAACATTGAAGTGTATCAAGATCAGCACCGAGAAGATCAATGCTTCTCCCTAAAAGAGAGAATCCGCTATTCGTGGTGTCTTCCAAAATGTAATGCCAGCGTTCACGCATACCATTTTTTTTCGTCCGCCATTCATTATTGAAGAAATAATCCAGTCCAACTACTTTCCCTGTACCTACCAGATTGTTAGTTTGCAAAGGAACAAGTTCGTTTTCCAAGGGCAAGTGTAATTCCTTTATACCCTCAATAACCAGTGACGCCATCTGGATAGCGCCTGGTCTCGTGAAATGTGTGTTGTCTCGACGCATCCCGTTAAAATTACGAAATTCGTTCTTGACACCCTTAAGATATAAAGGTTTCGATTGTTCATCACCAAGTGATATTACCAATTTCTTAGATTTTTCAAACATATCGATAAGAGGAACGTTCTCTTCCTTCGCAACCTCTTTCATCGCAGCCGGATAATCGCCATGTGTTCCAACATATTGGCCAATTGTATCAAACTCTCGTCGCGTTATGGGAGTTAAAAGAATTGGAATTGCTTTTTTTTCTCGGGCTTCCCGAATATATTTCACAAGATTATTCTTGTAATCAGGGCGCGACGTTGCAAAACGCGAAGTATCTGTTTTCTTTGCATCATTATGGCCAAATTGAATAAAGACATAGTCACCCGGCTGAAGTTGATTATAAATGGCTGTCCATCGTCCTTCATTGATAAAACTTTTCGTACTACGGCCATTCACTGCGTGATTAAAGATCTTAACATTCTGAGTAAAGAATAATGGCAATACTTGTCCCCACCCATGTTCCGGATTATCAACAAGTGGTTTATCCGACATAGTGGAATCACCAACGAGAAAGATACGTGTCTGAGTCTGGGGAAGCCATGCAACGAAGAGAACAAGGATGGTGAGCGCGAGAATAATCGTCGATATTTTTTTTATTCCTGCATTTTGCATACGACACCTTCAATTGTTTTTATCATCTAAGACAGGATAGGAAACCGAGCTATTGTTTTAATTCCAGAGCAGCCAGAATGAATGGACCTATAGCTTTGAAGTCATTTGTGCGCTGCTTTTCACCGATATAATATTCGTAGCTTCCATCGCGGTACGGATTGCCGCCTAATCCGGCTCCCTGGCACGCATGATGAAGGCTTACAATTCCTTTTTCATCTACCGTTACCATTGACTCAAGAATGCCTTTGAAAGATTCCTTTGCAGCCGTTAAATATTTTTTATCCAGATAACCTTTATTGGCGCCTTTAGCAAATGCATATATGAACATGCATGAAGCAGATGACTCAAGATAATTCCCGGTTCGATTTCCTTGGTCAACGATCTGAAACCACAGTTTAGACTGTGGTTCACGGAACTCAAGGAGTGCGTTAGAAAGTCGTTGTAAAATTGCAATTAATTCTTTTCTTTTAGTGTGATCTTGAGGTATATAATCTAAGACATCTACTAATGCCCATGCATACCATCCGATCGCGCGGCCCCAAAAATACGAAGAACAGCCCGTTTGTTTATTTGCCCAGGGCATTTGCTTGCTTTCATCCCAAGCGTGATAGAGTAACCCGGTTTTCGAATCCCGCGAATGTTGTTCCATCCAAATAAATTGATTTGCAATGTCATCAAAGTCCGCCGGCTCATGGAACATTTGAGCATACTCAGCATAGAACGGTTCTGCCATATATAATCCGTCTAACCACATCTGATATGGATAAATCTTTTTATGCCAGAAACCGCCTTCATTCGTTCTTGGTTGCTGTGCCAATTGTTTGCGTAATGTGTCGGCAGCTATTTTATATTTCTTATCGTTCGCTGCTTTATAGAGAGCAAGCAAATTTCTGCCCGTAGCAATATTGTCAAGAGTGAATGATAAATATTCATACGTACGGATAGATCCATCTTTCTGCACGTATAAGTCGATATGTCTTTTGATGAAATCTAGATATTCTTTTTTATGGGTCGTACGATAGAGCTGATAGACACCCTGCAGCACTACGCCACGCTCATAGTCCCAACGGGCACTTTTCATAACTTCAGGATATTTAAGAGTATCCGCATTTTGTACCATAAGAGAATGTACCGTACGCACCGACCAAGGAATTTTGTTTTTACTACCGGCAAGGCCACTATAGAAAATGATCAGACATAAGACAGCAAGTCCGATGGTGTTTTGGAACATATTTTTCTTCATTGTTTTATGTGTTATTAATCATGTATTTTTTAAGGACTGAGAATAATTATTATAAACTACATAATATTTGCCATAAAAAGAGATTTTTAGAAAATAAAACCCGCCTTCGATACTGTCTTTTATAACAGAACCAAAAGCGGGCAGTGGTTATAGTATATATTTCTCTATTTTTATTGAAGCGTATATTGTAATCCTACAGAAATAGCTGATGATGTAAGTATATTGATATTTGAATTATCAACCCATGTGTCTTCATATTTCTGCTCATAGAACTCGTATGCCGCATTGAGCTCAAGCCCCTTAATCAATTGAACTCCTAGCCCTGCAGAGTATGCGACGTATGATACAGGTTGATTGTCAAACGCTGAATATTGAGCTTGAAAAACATCGCTTTGCCGGCGATAGCCAAAACGCAGCGAATAATTTTCTACCGGTTCCCACTTTATACCCAAATGGAATGAAGTGGCATCAAGCCATGGGTTTGTTGTTGTGAGGCCATTTGTCTTAAGCTTTGCCTGTGTGTACGGATCATTTTCGTATTCAGCCGCCACATAGACATTGGGGCGTACTTGCATACCGATTCCGACACTTCCCTTGACCGGGAGATCCATCTCCTGAGATGTACTTGTACTTACAGAACTATATGGTACTGCTGTATAATCTTTAGTTTTGTTCGTATAGCTCGTTGTCGTTCCATTAAATTTTCTATCAATTTCGGAAGGTAATGTGACGGTAACACCTATCGTTACATCTTTACCCCGATATGTAGCACTGATAGTGGCTTCATAGCCCGTGTAATCTGATTTGCCGATAACGGAGCTCTTATAATCAACTGAGTCTAAACGGATACTATTCAGTGTGACTTTATTTGGATTTGCTCCTGATGACATAAACCATATCACACCACGTCCGAGAGTTTGATCGATATCGTTTGTACTACCTGTTATGTATTTCGCGTTAACACCGGCAGAAATACTTTGTGTAATATCTATTGATAATGCTCCACCAATACTATGGAGATTTCCCTCACGGTTATGTATGGTCTGGAACCAATTTACCCTTCTTGTCGAATCTCCTTTTACCACACCTTGGCCAGCCATCATCTCGTTTGGATTCGGATTCTGCGCAGTGTTATTCTGATAATAATAATCCATGTTCGCATATTCAGAATAACCAAGACCAACTGTAGCTTTTATCTCTTCAAAAGTAAAAGGCATAGCGGCAAAAATATCGGGAATCAAATCACTTGTTCTATTATGATTCCAGTTTGGTCCAATATTATCATATGGAATCCAGAGTGTATCACCTGGAAACGGCTTAACCCCTTTTCTAGTCATAATGGCAAGAAGTGTATCCGGATTGACTGAATGGGCTATACCAGCTAATGATCCATCCATTAGAAGTGAATAATTACCATAATAGGTAGATCCCTGCCATTGTTGTGTCTGGTTTGCACTTGTATATGCTTGACCAGCACCAACCGAAACAGTCAATGCATCGAGTGTACTTAAGCTTGCCGGATTCGCAAACATTAAAGATACATCCTTCTGCAAAGGGATAGTCACACCACCTAAAGATTTTGACAGAATTGACATATTCGATGTATGATTTAACCCCTCCATAGAAAGAGGAAGATTGTAGTCTTGTGCAACCATGGCACATACCATCACGGCATTCAGCACAAGAGCGATGATCGATATTCTTTTGATTTTTGTCATTGTATTTCTACTCCTAAGCTGATACGATGTACATTGCCGGCATAATCACTAATCATAGCATCCATAGCGCCATAGCTGTAATCAACCGATAACTTCAAACCTCCAACCGTTTGATGAATACCGGCTCCAAAAGTCAATCCTTCTGTTGTATAATTGAGTTTATAACCTGCGCGAATGGCAAACATATTTGCAAATTCATATTCAAGGCCGATATGTTCCTGTTGATCAGCATCATTAGCAAGGAAGAGATCGAACATCAGACCCAGCCGGTTATTCGCATCTTCCATAAGCAAGCTATTTTTCCCGATTAAATCACCTGCAATGCCAAGACGGAATTCTAATGGTGCAGGATAGCTAGTTACCTGATATTGTGACGAGTATTTAACATCAGGCCCAAAATTTTGTGTGCATGCCGCAATCTGAATAGTTTTAAATCCCGTATTATACCTAAAGCCGGCATCAAACAAAACTACTCCTCTTTTTGCATCGACAGAATAGGAATTTATCTGATTCCCATTACCGTCTGTCTGGACGGCTGTTGCACTCTGATCGTATAAGGATTCATATGCATACTTTGCAGTGACGCCAAATGAAAACTTATCTGTAAGCTTTTTTGCGTACGTCAAGCCGGCAAGATAAGAGTATGGTTTAAACGTTCTGCCTGTTAAATATGGATTTGTCTCACCGGGATAATACGCTGTACCGTAAGCTATGGCTTCATCAAAGCTGCCATAATCGACATACTGTATTTGCAGCCCCACATTGCCATAATTTCCTAGAGGCACAGCATATGCCAGATCATATAATTTAGAATCGAATATCCAGTTAATATACGTCAGCGAAGCTTGTTGATTATCTGCCCATGCCAATCCAGCCGGATTCCAGAATAACGCTTCTGCTCCGGTGGCTACAACAGAATACGCATCGCCCAACGCCGTTGCACGAGCGCATGGCATAACTTTTAAGAATTCCATGGATGTTGTGCCGGCTTTTTGCTGTGCAAGCGTGCCAGCCGTTACCATGCTTATTGCCGTAAGCAATAAAAATAATTTATTAGTTGTTTTCATCGTTTATAGTCCCTTTTTAATGTATAACGACAAATTTATTCCATGCTTTACTTCCCGTGACATCATCTTGAACGGTAAAGTAATAGACACCGGATGCGATTTTCTTTAGGGATTCAGATCTCATATCCCATTTAATACTTTGAAGCGTTCCATCACTATGCAACGTTTTGATCAATTGCCCGCTGAAAGAGAACACACGAATTGTAGAACTTTTCGTTAAACCAAAAAATTGCAAATAGGTTGTTCCGGGATTTTCACCAGGCAAACCAGAAACCAAGAAAAATGGGTTAGGAACCGCATAAACTTTGCCCAGTGTGCCATAGTACGGTAAATTTGCCTGTTGTTTTAAGACATTGGATAAGCCGCTTTTCCTTCCCGTGGTATCAACTGATAAAACGGCATAATAATAAGTTGCCCCCATATGAGCTGAGCCATCGATATAAAAATAAAGGTTGGGTGCATTAGTCAAATTCCAATACCGGCTATCTTTCTTGCTAATAATATCAAGTCGTGTCCATGGACCGAGTTGTGATGTAGAGCGTAAAATCTCATAATGGTCGAGTCCCGAATTGAAATATGGTTGAAATGCTGTAGGCACGGTTTCCATCGTATTCTGCCATGTCACCGCAGACATAGTCGTAGCGCTAACAATTCCAGTAAGCATCGGAGCTGGAAGCGGCATTTTCTTGCCTTTTGGACTATTCTTGAGTGCTGCATTCCATCCACCAGTGCGTACTACAATTGCTGATGGCGAAGGTGAGGCATTTGCCAATTGTGTGTTACCAGATGGTTCATATTGAGATGTATCCCATTTTACCACTGAAGTGTTGCCGCTATACAATTGAATACAACGGTCTGCTACATCACGCATAGAAACGACGGCTGTATCGCGAATATATGCTGGTATGCCATAAGTAGGAGTATAAGCAATTCCTGCACCGCCCGTAGATGATATAGAACCAGGATTATTTGCAGCGTAAACAAGTACACTATCCCAACTTGGTACGGGATGCATGAAGTCAGCAGTAACAACAGTTTCAACTCCACCGCCACAGTCCCAAAACTGCGCATCGCTCTTGCGGCCTGGTCCAAACCCTGCGACTTCAGCAATAACTACATGGAATGAGTCGTCCGGTGCCAATTGATATGGTCCATACGTCATGCTATGCACCATCGGCGAAGCCCAATTAAAGTTTGCATTAGGTCTTGCGCGTCCATACCAGTATGCCGCACGAGTTGCTCCCATATGAGTAGTCAAAAATGCATCATTTGCATCAGCAGCATTGTTAGGATTCCATGGCGCATATCTGCTGCCAGCTGCCTCAACATGACTTAAAATCTTTGTGCTGGATAAATTTGCTTGTGTAGATGCCCAAACCCACGGCTGCTTAAATTTGTTATTCGCATCAAATACGACAAGCGAATCTTTGTTTGGACTACTTATAGTTTCATTAAATCGTGAGTATTTAGCTGATTGCAATTTATTGTAATCATAATACAGACACATATATCCTACAGAAGCAGGCGCTGATAATCCTCCGCCATACAACCCATTTTGTGAATATGTTGCAAAGTCAGTTAAATAAGGTCTTCCATCCGGCGAGACAACATACTCCAAATATCGTGTGAGATCAATATGCGACAGCGCTTTGTTTGATTCGTTAGTCCATCCGCTTGTAATCTGATTTCCATACACATAAGAAGGGAAGAAACTATAGAGCCAATCCACCGCTATTTCTGAAAGCGTATCTCTACTATGCGTAGGGGATATATAAGTTGGTGCATTAGTATTCCATTTGAAATGTTCGCCTGTGTTTTGAATTTTATAATCGTAAATAATAAAACTATCATACCCAGGGTAGCTCCACGCACGGCTGGTACGTGTAATTGTAAGACCGTATGGAGTATAAACTGATGAAGTGATTATTTCTTCTGCTTCATTCGGATTATAGTTTGGATTCCAGTTACCATCGGAGCCCAACGGATAGTTTGTCGTTTTGGTAGCAGAACCAGCCCAATAATGAAGCCCTCTACCATCACGATATTGACCACCACTGCTAGCACTCAGGCATCCTATCATATCGACGCCCTTGGTTGTTGTAGAGCCGACACTATCAATATAAATAAACTTGCCACGGTTTTTATTTGTAGTAAGGCCGGTATCGCAGCACATAACTAACCCGGCACCATTTTCATTATAATACCAATAATCATGATTATTCAATCTAAAATATGAATTCCCCGGCCATTCAAACCCCACCTGCGTAGAATCGCCAGAATATGCACCCACAAAAACGTTATATTTATTACCAAGGGCGCCCGTATTAAACACAGACTGGTGCAATAACCCCCTCGTATGCGTTACCCATTGTTCTCCCGCAAGTTGCGCTAACCCAATTGAATACGCAAAGACGATTAGAATAACATTTATGAGAACTGTTTTTTTCATAATATTTTCCTCATCAATAATAATGATTAAAATTCTGCACTGATACCGAACCAGACAGAACGCGGCTGATTGGAATAAATGATGAATGATTGATCAACACCCAAGCCCTTGATATACGCTGAATTCTGGCTGAAATACAGTAAGCCATCAGGATCTGTCTTATTGTTCGCTAAATATCTGGAAATAACCGAATTGTTGTCGGCTGCTAAACTTGCCTGGAAGAGATAATTATAATTATAAATTTTGTTGTTAAACACATTAAACACTTCTGCGTACGCCGTTAAGGTCGTTCCATAGAAGTCCTTAAGACGTTTGGAAATTTTGAAATCCGTATTGTACTCAGTTGGAGAACGCATGTTCATCCATTCGCCTGAAGTTGATAATGGTTTGTAGGTATACGGTCTGCCGCTAGTTGCTGATGTGTTGAATGCGAGTGAAATATCGCCAAGAGGATAGGCCTTACCGATTACGAAACCAAATTTTTCGTCTGTCACATATGAGACATCGACTACAAGGTTATGTGTCCGATCATAATCTAAAAGAACTTCCTGCGTCGGCAAGCTTGCAGTATTATCGGTTAATGTAACAATGCCGCCATTTTTTGTATATCTATCCACCAAATTCGTGGTGTTAGCAGTCGCGCTGGAACCCGTATTGACGGAATAAGTATAATTGATTGAACCAGAAAGATTTCCTTTCCGTTTTG
>JBEKLV010000131.1:0-8162 GCA_050008835.1 Bacteroidota bacterium
CGTCGTACATGAATTGCGTCATAATCGTATTTCCGATTAAATATGTCGACGTTGACGCCTGAATGACACCTGGGCCCGGCGAAGGATAAAACCAACTTCCAAAATCCTGACTATATCTACTTAATGAATAATTCAACTTTAAATCGCAGTTTTCAGAAAATATTTTTTGCTTAAGCGAAAAATCGAATTCTAAAAGGTTATAGGTAACATCTGCTTCAAAATTCAACGGATATGGATTACCCGGAAGTTCAAAAGATGCGTTGCGGGAGCGTGTAATATTATAAAGTTCCAACGTAGCTGTCGGCTCTAAGCCCAATTGATATAGAATGGGCAACCGGTCACTATAATCGATTATAAGAAAAAGATCACGTTCTAATTTTCTATTGATGTCTCCCCCTCCGAATATATCCATTTTATTAAGCACATCAAATGAAGTTATATATAATCCCAGTTTCACATAATCAAGCCCACTGCTGTTTTTATTGTAGGTGTCTATGCGAAGCAATGGAATAAATGAAGTGCTCGTGAAGACCGAGCGATAGGGTCTCGCTTTAAGTAAAGTTGTGTCTCCATAAAAAGAATTTTCGTTTACTTGCGGCAAAGAATAGTCCCACGCTTTAGTTTCAATCAAACCACTGTAAAGATTCGGCGGGTTTATCTTTTTTTGCATTGAATCTTTTTCTGAAATCAATGGTAACGGGACATTAATTGAATCTTTACTCAAGAGAGCTATCTTATATCCGGTTGATGTATATGCAGCATAAGCAACATCTCCTTTGGCATTAACTGTAGGAAGGAATGCGCTACCGAGAACATTTGTTATCTGCCACTCTCCACCAGTACAAAGATTGAGCGAATAGATGTTATAGATTCCGCCTCTATCCCAAGAATAGTAAAGCGTTGAGTCTGAAGAGAAAAATGGGTTGCGGCAATCTCCTGCGCGTTGAAGTATTTGGAAATTACTGCCATTGGTATCGATAAGTGCTATAGATTGATTCTGTGCAATCGAATATCCAAACGCAATTTTCTTTCCATTTGGTGACCATACAGGAGTGTACACCTGTTCTCCATTTTGGAATTTGGTTAATTGCATTCTGCCGCTTCCATCTGCATTGCATACACCCAAATTTAACGTTCCATCGCTTCCGAAAGCATACGCAATCCTCTTCCCATCTGATGAAACTTTTGGATTAATCGCACGAAGTCCATGCGTCAATCGCTCTTCCCCTTCTGTTAAAAGATTGAATCGATACAAATCGCTGTAGCCTGACCAGTGCGGATTATCGCGAGTGATTTTTGCATAATATATGTATTTACAATCAGGAGAGAATGATAAAGAAGAACGAACAAGAGATGACAGATTTTCCGGCAAGATCAATTTTGATTTTTTTGTAGCACGGTCATAAACATAAATGCTACTGGCCCAATGATCTGTGCCTTTATTAGATACGTAGGCAATTTGGGAACCATCCGGTGAAAATACGGGATAGAAATTTCCAAATCCTTCTTTCTCAATAATCTCTCCGTCTTTGCGCATTGGTTTTAAAGAATCTTCAAGCTGCTTGTATGCTTTTGTTTTTTCTTCCTTCCATTCATTGTAAAGCTGTTCACCCGTTATTTCCAGTGTTGCTTCAATAGCACCATCTATTGTAAGTCTGAATGGCTTTGCAAGTTGTCTCGATATTGCTTGAAGTTTGTCAACTCCGTATTTCTTCCCGATATATCCTACAAGAGAGAATCCTGAATTGTACACAGATTCATTTCCAAGACTATTCTTACCAAAAAACGCCATCTCGTTCCAAGAGAGCGGGTTTCCATCAACCATATACATTCGTAAAATCATGTCACGGTGAGAATCCCAGTTATCATATCCCTGTATTGGATTATTATATTGTGCAACACCTTCGGCAAACCAAGGCGGAATAAGACTTCCGGCAATCGGATAAGATACTATTACATTTGGGTAGCCATAAAGCACGTCCGGGCGGCTTTCTTTCTCATACCCGAGCCATTGAAAATAAATTCCCGGTACTCTTCTGCCAAATTTCATTGCAGTTTGAATTTGCACGAGATGCGTGAACTCGTGTGTAACCACCATCCAAAGCCAGGGATGAGTTCCTCGCAATTCAAAATCTAATGCGGGAGCGTAAATTACAATAAAATTGTCATAGGAATCAGTGCCTCCGTTCGAGTAATCATCGTGATCACGAATAACGATATTTACTTTCTGATCCGGCTCGTGGCTATACATAGTTGTAATCGGCCCATAAATACTTTCGGCTACCTTTGCTACCTCGAGTCCAGTGCGTTCTGCACCATTATGGAAATGAACGAGAAAATGTTCGGTTGCGATTGTCTTCCAATCTAATTCCGTATGATTGTAATCGTCCTGACTGACTGCTATCGAAGAAGTAAAAAGAATAAAAATGAGTATCAAAAATAAAACCGGCTTCAAGCTCCCTCACTCATAAATACGTACTTTATTTTACCACCGCTATTTTAATAAACACTACTTCGCTCTTGTTTGCACTGTGCGCTTCAACGCGAGCAAGATAGACGCCGCTTTGAATATTCGAGACATTCCATGTTACCTCATTGTCCATTCCCGCGGTTCCCCGCCCGGACAATTCTGTTATCTTCATACCAGAAAGATCAAGAATAGTAATTGTAACATTCGCATCCTCACTTGTAAAATATCGAATTTGAGTTGACTGGCCATAAACAGGATTCGGCCAGTTATATGCACGCGACTTTGGAAGAAATTCTGTGGTAATCGGTATAAACTGTGTAACACTTGCATCCACATTGCTGTGACGTTCATCGCCCAAATGCTGCCACCATGTTAATGAGGCTGATGATACCAAACTCGAAGTAAGAAATGCATCAAATGAACCGGTCTCGGAAAGAATCGCTATACCTAATTTATTAGATGGATTTGTATAAGCCATAGGAAATGTGTTTCCCGAAGAAATTACTTGCATCGGGAAACCTGGAAGTAATTTTCCATTTCGGTCGTACACCCATATCTCACCATCATTCGTTATAAGAACAATTTCTTGTTTTGCATCTCCGTTGAAATCCATGACAAGCGGCGTTCCGGTAAATTCCAACCCGGTTCTCGCTTGTATTGGAAAACCATCGAGCATGAAACCAGTACGGTTAACAATTGAAAGAGAATTTACTGATTGAATTACAACATCTTTTTCTCCATCGCCATCAATATCTGCTACTGCAAGTTCTTGAATTCCAAACCCCGGAATGGTTATCTCATAATTCTTTTGGGTCAGGGACTGATTATAAGAAATTACTCTGCTCCCATTTTTTTCTGCTGAGATAATATAATTTCCTTTTGGCGATACAGCTGCCGCAAGCATCCAGCTATTTGATGAGACAGGTAAATCTGCCGTTGAAGACTGACCGTAAATTTTATTGCCTGATGTATAGAAATACTCATTTGGCTTTGCCGATGAAGTTGTAGGCAGCAATGTGACTGACAGTACTGAATCGGTTCCAACTGAACGCTTTGAAATTATATCGCCATTTGTGTTAAACTGATATATTGTCCCTCCATCCGCACCAATAAGCAGGGATAAGGAATCCAATTGTGCGAAACAAGGAGAAGTTGTAAAGCGATGAGTATAAACTTTCTTGGAACTGTCAACCGAATTATGACCACCGTGGAATGAAAGCTTGAAGATTCTCAAAACGTTGTCTTGCACGCTCGCAACTATTTCAGTGGAATCCGGTAACACATTCACAGCAACCCCATTGGCAGTTAATGCGTTAGATAAAAGATCCGTTGTGTTTCCCGATAAACTTTGTCCATTGTTTTGAAGTGAATAAATACCAGTGCTAGTCGGAAGATAAAGATGATTTTTTGTCGATGTTGGATATGAATTTACACTTGTGTTTTTAAATGTGCGTTGCAGTAAGGAATCTCGTTGAAATATTTGGTTCCCAATTTCTACTGTCAGTGTCATACGAGGTGATCTTACGCTGAAATTTTTTATTGTTACTAAACTTGCGGCGCCGGAAAAACTGTTGCTACTCGGAAATGAGTTCTGATTAAATATGTTTTTATATGGAATTGCCAAATTGCCATTGAACCAACAATCAAGAGGGCTTCCATTTTCTGTCCCGGAGCCAGCCGTCATGGATCCATAGGATTGGCCAATATCTTTTGAACCATCAGCTTCTTCTAAATCGACACCGCGATGATCCAGATTCGCATTGACGGAGTTTGTGCTCAATCCCGCTTGTATTACATTTTCATCAATGTGCCAAATAAGTATTCCGCCGCCATCGTACGGGCTACTATTGCCTGTTCCATCAGTTTCACCGATCAATGCCCAGTCAAAGTTGCTAACATCTATTATCGAACCGCTGATTCCACTAATATCATAGCAATTGAAGCCGATAGTATCCTGGCTAAAATGACGCCAAAGTGTGTCTCCTTTCGCATTCGCAATTTTTATATCTAAACCCGTTCCCCTTGGATTTCTATTTCTGTTTTCTACGAGAAAATATTCTGATGAAGTTATTGGAATCTTATAAACTGTGTCTTGCTTCGCTAAGTATTTTAATCCTACTGCCGGCAAAGAAAGATTTGCCGATGAGTTACTAATTGTTATTGGTGTGAGCCATCCCAGATACATCTTTTCCCACGCGCTTGGCTCAGGTGGAAAGAGCCCGTTGTAAGCAAAGATTGCCGCGCCGTCCATTAATCCAAACTGTCCAATGCCGGACAAGCCTGTTTTCGTATCGAATAAATCCGGCAGCCCTAAATAACTTCCTAAGGATGCGGCGAACATTCCATTGATACTGAATTGATATGACTGCGTGCCTGAACTTGTAGGAAGATCGCGCGACTCAGTCTCCGGCAAAATAATTGTGTTCTTGATGAAACCGGTTACAAAGCCCGGAAAAAATGATTGTCCTAGTGCAGCTGCAAATGCGGTTGAATCAAGGTACAACGAGGGAATATCATATGGAGTAGGATTGTATCCTATAGAACTGACCAAATCAAGATCACGTCCTGTTCCTGCATGGAAAATGACAAATGCATCGTACTTTTTAAAATCGATTTCTGGATAAAGAGAATCTGCAATCTGCCAGCTCTCACTTGCAAGGTCAGCAAGTTTACTGTTGTCATTCGAATTTGTCGGAGGGGAATAGGATTTCATCGGTTTCGATAGTGTAATTCGTTTGCTATCGCCATACACCGCGCCTGTGACAGTAAGTTTTCCATTTGACACTTTATGGAAATAATTTTCAACAAATTGGATTTTGTTTTTAAAATATAGCGAATCATGCGGTGGTGGATCGATCAGTGTGTCTGTAGCTAAAGTTGAAATCGATTGAAGTTTTCCATTTCCAGTTGTTTGATCATCGGCGTCAGTCTGAAATTCTACCATAATGGCAAGAATACGAACGGTATCCTGCGATGTCATGATATTTGATTGTACTCGACTAGAATTCATGAGTTTTCGCAATGGCCGCGAAAGCTCGTATCGTGTTTGCGCAAACAGTAAATTGCTTATAAGGAGCAACACACACATTGCCCATGCTCGTGTCACAAGAACTCCAATCTTTATTAATAATTCCTCAGCTTGTTATTCCACTATCCAGTAAAAGACATAGCAAGAGTGCGGATGGCATAATCCTACCTTTGCGGAACAGAGAGTGTTGTTGAGGATCTAATTAATACCTAACAGGTTGCGTTTCTTTGCAAGCTCAGCGTCTGATACCTATAAAATTCATTACCCTTTAGAATTCTCAATAATTACTGTGTTGTTATCTTTTTAAATGCCAGATGCATGCAAGAAATCCTTAGTTCACATCACCGCCCCAGCCAATCGAAAGTGTCAAGCGCAGCGTTCCGTCTAACGGATTTTGACCTTCAATAGCACTAAGGTACCCAAAATCGAATGCATAGATATCGTAACGAAGGCCTGCACCGAATGTCATAAACTTGCGGTTTCCTTCTCTCGGATCCTCATAAAAATATCCAATGCGCAATCCAATTAGCTTTGGCGAACCGTACCAATATTCCAATCCTAACGCAGAATCGAACCGGCGTATTTGTTCGCCTATATTTCCGTTTGTCCATGTGGTAAAGAACGCTTTGTAGAATTCATCCGATGAAGTGCCATATCGATTCACCAGCAATCGATTTACTTCTGCAGTGGCATTCATATTATTGTAGTCACTTTCAAGAATTTTGTATCCAATACCAAGACGAAGATTCATCGGTAAAGGATCTGCTTGCGCTCTGTCGATATAGGACATCTTGGGGCCGATATTAGCAATATTCATGCCCAAACTGATGCTCTTGCCAAGATCGATGCCTGTTAAAGGAATGTAAAATACGAGCGGACGATACAATAATCCGATATCAAAACAAAATCCAGTTGCAGTTCCGCTTCCCTGCTCCTGTCCCGCTCCTTGATCTGCAAGATGAGAATAGATAATTCTTGCGCTTGTGCCAATGCCTAATTGATCGGTGAGCTTTGTGCTGTATGTTACGGCAACAGCCATTTCATATCCAGTAAATGTTCCGATCACATCTGGTGAAGAGCTTGTTCTATTAAACTCACCAAGATTTTCATAAGTTAATTGAACGCCTACTATTCCGTCCAAATATTCAACGGGCTGCTTGTATGCAAGATGTGCAAGCCAGAGATCCGATAATCCCAAACCAGGGAGCCAATTTGTGTGGGTCATTGCAAGTTCAGAGCCTTTTTGGAATGCAAGTCCGGCAGGATTCCAAAATGTAGCCCAAGCATTATCCGCCAACGCTACACCTGTCTCCCCCATTCCGCTTGCTCTCGAATCCGGCACAATTAGCAAAAACGGTACTGCTGTTGTTACTGCGCTCTGTGCCAGCATTGTTTTTGTAGCAAAAATTCCTAATACGATTATTATTAAAATCATTTTTCTTAACATATGTGTAATCCTCCTAACAATAATGAATGCCATTTTAATTACTAATCGGCGTGAATAATATGTGCGAATTTAATTTTATATACACTATCTTTATCACAATGTAATTTGTAAAAATTGCTATCCAGTGATCAACGCATTACAGCAAGCTTACCGATTGTTTCGTTTGAGCGTTGACTATTTTTGTCGCGTACAACTAATTTATAAAAGTAGATACCGTTGGCAAGCGAATTTCCATCGTTATCTTTCCCATCCCATGGTATCCTCACAGAGCTCTCTGCAATATTTTGGTGATCGATATTTGCGATTAAACGTCCTGCAATTGAATAAATCTTTATTTGCACATCTATCGGATCATATGAAGTGCGTTCGAATGTGAAGGTCGTCGTATTTGAGAATGGATTTGGATAATTCACAACATTGAGCAATGCAAAATCGTCAGCAGAACGGACCTCAAAAAAAGTCTCGGTTCCCGACGAATTATTCTGTATGTCCCACGCTTTTACAGTCAATGCATATTTACCATCGCTAAGGTCATTCAATTGATAACGCACTTCGCCTTTTTTGTAATTATCGAGACTGCTGTGATAATAACCAGAAAGGTCGAACGTTCTAGTCGGATTATTAATGGTTGCTGATAATTGATGTCCTATACCAACAGTCGAAGTGTTAATGCCGCTTTCATCACTAAGCTCCACAATAATAATTGGATTGCTCTTTACCACACCACCTGCTTGAAATGCTGTGGTATCGAGATACACTGCTATAACTGGTCCCAATGTATCTTTAGCTATTGTGGTATCTATGCCATCAATCATTACATTTTCTGTGCTACCTGTTGCGTCTGATTGACCGCTCCAAGTGTACATTGAAATTCGTGCATTTTTTCCTATCGTTACATCTTTGGGAATGGGAACAATCGCTGTATAATGTCCATTGGTAATAGATACGTCACCACGGTATAACAAGCTACCAGTTAATTTAAATATGAACGTTCCAATTCCATCCACGATGGAATCAATTTTTTGCGAATCAAACAGTTGGAGTGTACCTCTGCCAATGAATGAAGACATCAATTCATTGTTTTGTTGTATCGCACCTGCAATATGTGCAAATCCCAATGATTTTATCTTGATGGCATCATTTGCTAATATGCTACAGCCATTGATACTATCGAACGTAACAGTATTTTTTGGTATTAACAAACGAATAGTGGGATC
>JBEKLV010000132.1:0-8147 GCA_050008835.1 Bacteroidota bacterium
GTAAGGTTAGCAATAGTTTCTATAATGCGGAAGAGATGTTCTTACGAACCGTCTGGCGGAAAACTCTGTATTAATTCATGTTACGCATGAAATGAAAACCATAATCAGTAAAGCTCGATTCCAAAGAAACTTCGACCACCCCATATCCCCTCCTTGCCAAGGAGGGGATATGGGGTGGTGACCTGAGCAATTTCTCACTATAATCTGTAAACTTAAACTTTCTGCGTAACATCAGTTACTAATTCAAATAGTCTAATAAGCCATATTCCATAGTTCTGAATTGTCTAACTGGTACAATTTGTAGTTTATTATTGAATATGAAAGGAGGGGCCTTTCCACGGATCAAGATTATTCTTGATGAGGCATCCGTGGAAGGGACTTGGAGGAAGATTTGTATTATTAAACGGCTATAGTAACCTCACCAGCTTCGATATTATTTAAGATTTCAGCAAGTTGTTCCGGTGTGATCGGTTTAGTTAGTACCGCATCTGCGCCGTACTGCTTAAGCGTTTCGCGATTCGAATCTGAATCCTGCCCGGTGATGATAATGATTGGAATGTTGGCGGTCATCGGATCTGATTTCAAATTGCGCACCAGTTCTTCGCCATTAATGTCTGGCATATCGTTATCAGAAATAATCAACTTCGGATTAAACTCGCGTGCTAGTTGTAACGCTCCTGCGCCATCCGAAGCGTGCAGTACATTTGCATCCGGAAGCACTCGTCTGATATACCGTGTGTGCAGCATCCGCATTCCATGTTCGTCGTCGACTACGAGAATGTTATCACTTGTCGCCAGCCGGCTTTTAGGAAGAGTAATAAGGAAAAGTGTACCGGTTCCAGGATGACTTTGCACTTCAATCGTGCCATTATGTTTTGAAATAATTTCATGAACAACCGGTAGACCGAGTCCTGTTCCTTTTTCACCTTGTAATCCTTTACGTGTATATTTCTCTTCGATCTTGAATAGCTTGTGTACATCTCCTTCAGGTATGCCGACACCCGAATCACGAACTCCGATTACCCACTGATCGCTTTTTTCTTCAATCAATTCTACCGTGATTGTGCCGCCTGCCGGTGTGAACTTGAGTGAATTCCCGATGAGATTTCCAAACACTTGGCCTAGCATGTGTCTATCACCGCGTACCGCAACATTTGTTGGCAGTGTTGTTTGCAGTTTCACTTGTTTCTGATGTGCAAGTCCTAATAAAGAGTTAACATTCTTTTTTACGATATCCTGTAAATCGATTTCTGTCTGTTCAAGTCGAGCATGTCCGGATTCTAAACGCGACCAATCAAGCAACTTATTCACTAGCGCAAGTTGATCCTGTGCCCCTTCTTGGATATACGCTACAAACTGCAATCGATCATCAGGTGTGAGCTGCTCGTTTTCTTTTAAAAGAATGTCGCAGAACCCCAAGATACTGCTGAATGGAGAGCGAAGATCATGTGATAGGATGGAAAACAGTTTATCTTTCTTCGCGTTCAATTCTGCAAGTGCATTCTTGGATTTTTCAAGTGCCCAAACATATTCCTGCAATTTCTTTTCCATCGCCTTGCGGGCAGTGATATCTTCCAACACACCTTCATAGCCGATCACTTTTCCATTTTCATCGTGCAAGGTACGGGCATTTTCCAGCACGGTAAGAATTTTTCCGTTTTTTCTTTTCAATGTTAATTCTGCATTGACCACGTATCCTTTTTGATGCAAAGTCTCTGTTACTATTTGGCGTTCCTCTGAATAAGAATAAATGTCTCTTGCGATATCGAGATCTGCAAGTTCGTAGAAATTACCGTATCCGAGCAGTTTAAGCATAGCGCGATTAGCATTTACTAATTTTCCCTCGACACTGCTTTGAAACATCGGCATTACCGAGTTTGCAAAAAGGCCGCGGTACTTCGATTCGCTTTCGGTGAGGGCATTTTGAGTAAGCTTTTCGATGGTGATATCGCGAAATCGCGTAAACAATAAGACGTGTCCATCATCTGTCTCTACATAGGAATCATTTATTTCAACATTGATAGTGTGGTTTGTCCAAAGTACTAATCTCCGTTCATATTGCGGTTCTGCTTCGCGCGCTTTGAACCGTGATTCATAGTTACGCAACATTTTCTCGCGGTTTTCCACGTCGGCATAAATACTAGTGAATATGTGACCGATAAGTTCTTCGGAGGTCTTTCCTATAAGCCGGCAATATGCGGGATTGACAGCAACGATAATGCCATTGCCATCCGTTAATCTCATTCCTTCATTCGAATTTTCCCAGATAGAAGAAAAAATCTTTGTGGTATTCCATAGATTATTATTTGGAAAATTACGCCTGTTTGATGATGTTATCGACCGTGCCGCTGTTGCAGTTGGTGGAACAAACGGGATTATATTGATACTGTTTGCTGCTATTTCCATTGTATCCTCCTTGAGACTCTCGTCTCACTCCTTTATTTCTCTTGCAGAAAATGGCACAAGACGGATACCGTGGGTTTATCGTTGATTTCAGCATATAATCGCGGTTATTGTGATTTATACTAATGAAGATTCTACAATTAGAGATGGGGTGAATAGAGGTTTGATGCTCAAAGTTTGATGTTTGATGAACACATGGAATAATAGCTTTGAAATGGCAATTTTATTATGATAAATGTGCAACTCTGACTAAAATAGCTTTGGCAGTATTTTATGTGCTATTCAAACGAGGAAGAAAGATTGTGGAACGGAAGTAACGAGTAGCAAGAGGTATTATTATGAAGAAGTAGGTGACCACCCATTTTGAAACCGCAGCAGCTCGCTTACAAGATGAATATCGTGCTTGCGTTGAACGTAGGAAATAAATTTAATGAGCACAAGCGCAGTGGCATATGCATCGCCAGAAGCGCGATGGCGTTCGGGAATTGTAATGTTCAATGCTGTGGCTACTGGACCAAGTGATTTGCTGGGTAAGTTTGGCAAAATAATACGACTAAGTTTGACTGTGCATAATTGTGGATTGATAATTTCAATTCCGCGTTCACGCATTGTAGTTTGTGAAACAAATCCCCAATCGAATTGTGCGTTATGCGCGACGAAAATTGCATCGCCTAAGAATTCTGCAATCGTTGGTGCTACTTCTCTCGCGGTCGGTGCATCTGCTACCATCAGGTTATCAATTCCAGTTAAACTAGTTATCGACGCAGGTATTGTTACCAATGGATTAACCAATGTTGAAAATTCATCTAATAGAACGCCGTTCTTCACTTTCATCATTGCAATTTCAGTGATCCGATCTTCCACCGGACTAAGACCGGTTGTCTCTACGTCTACTACTACAAAAGTACCATCCGATAAGTGCGAATCTTGCATCATTGCTTGCATCTCAATTAGATTTAATTTCTTGATCTTTGTACTGAAGCTCGTAAAGTTTCCGATAGATGCCGTTCAATGCAAGCAATTCTTGATGATTGCCCATCTCGCGGATTTCACCTTTGTGCAGAACAATAATCTTATCGGCGCTTTGGATAGTTGAAAGGCGATGTGCGATGACGATAGATGTTCGTCCGTGAAGCATCTTTTTTATTGCACGCTGAATCAGTTGTTCGGTTTCGGTATCGACACTCGAAGTTGCTTCATCCAACACAAGAATCCGTGGATTGAAAGCAAGCGCACGCGCAAATGAGAGTAACTGTTTCTGCCCGACTGAAAGTGTGGCCCCGCGTTCTTTGACTTCTGCAGCATATGTATTAGGCAACGCATCAATGAATCGATTCGCGCCAACCAAACGTGCGGCAGCTTTCACGCGTTCGAATGGAATATTTTCATCGCCAAGATGAATGTTGTTTTGGATATCGCCGGAAAATAAAAACACATCTTGAAGCACGACGGCAATATGCCTGCGCAAATCTTTCGGACTAAGGTGTTGAATATTGATGCCGTCAATCAGAATTTCACCTTGCTGAATATCGTAGAAACGGCTCAACAAGTTGATAATTGTCGTCTTTCCAGCGCCGGTGTGTCCGACGATTGCTACAGTCTGCCCTTGTTTAATACTGAAGGAAATATTTTTTAGAATCCAATTAGGTGAATGCTCATTATCTGCCGGTGGATCATACGTAAAATAGACATTGCGGAATTCGATGTCGCCGCGGACCTGCTTCAATGGAAGAACTGAAGGAGGAATGTTCAGAACAGTTTTGTCGTCCAACAGTTGAAAGAGTCTTTCGGAAGAAGCCATTGCAGTCTGGAGGATGTTGTATTTTTCAGAAAGATCGCGAATAGGGCGCCAGAACATCTCGTTGAATTGCACGAATGCCATCACCGTTCCAACCGATACAATTCCTTCCAAAGCATTATGTCCGGCGTACCAGATAATTAATCCGACTGCCACTGCCCCGATGAGATCAACGCCAGGATAAAAGACAGCATAGTAAAAAATAGATCTAATATTTGCATCTCGATGTGCAGCGTTGATATCTGAAAACTTTGAGTATGATTTATTTTCGCGATTGAAAATTTGATCTACAAGTATACCGGTAATATGTTCTTGCATAAATGAGTTGATGCGGGCAATTTGAATACGGACATCACGGTACGTTTCCCGAGCTTTTCTGCGGAAAAGAAATGTACCATAAAAGAGAAACGGCAGCACGCTTAATGTCACTAATGCTAACTTCCAATTCATTGAAAACATAAAATAGAATATTCCTGCGATTGTAAAAACATCACTGAAAACCATTACAATGCCGGAGGAGAACATATCGTTCAGCACTTCCACATCGTTTGTCAAACGGGTAATGAGCCTACCGATAGGATTACGGTCATAAAATTTAAGAGAAAGTTTCTGGAGATGCCGAAAGACTTCCATCCGAAGATCAAATATTGTTTGCTGCCCAATCCATTGTGTTAGGTATGCGTTGGCATATTGGATGAATCCGCGCACGATCATAATTGCGAGGAAGACAAGCATTGTTACAAGCAAGCCGTGTTTATCTCCCTGCACAATGTTCGTATCCACAGCAATTTTTGTAAAGTATGGACGCACCGCTTCCATAGCACTGACTAGTAAACTGAGCACAATGCCAAGCGCAACATGCCAGCGATACGGCTTCAAATACTTGATCAGCCGTCGCATCAGACGAGCATCGTATGCTTTTCCTAAGATTTCTTCTTCTTGCATAATTCAAGTTAAAAGTGACAAGTAAAAAGGAAAAAGAAAGAAACAAAAAGTAAAAAGAAAAAATGAACTATTGTTCATCGTATCTTTCGCTTTCCTCGCGCTGTGCTGACAATTGCACCTAAAATTTTTGTGATTTCATCCGACTCTTGGAAGAAAGCCTCCGTTTCTTTATCAACGATCAATTTCGATTCCTTTAACAGTCGTATCCAATATTATGTTTCTCTCGCTTCGCGAAGTGCAATGTTAGTTTTATAGATGAAGTCTGCTTTGCTGCTTGCTGCAAGAGCTTCCTGTGCATTGGCACCGATGGAAGTGGCAGATCGGATCAATTGATTAGCAATCGCATTCCCTGCTCGGTTGTGTGGAATCTTCTCAATTGATCGGATGATTTCAAGTCCAAATTGAAAAGTTCGTTCACGAATATTCATGGGTTTATCTGTCATACTATTTCCTTTTTACTTTTAACTTATTACCTACATTGTTTCTAATTCTTGCTCGAGTAACTGTTTTGTATGCAGTTCTGAATAAATTCCATTTAATGCCACTAACTCATCGTGTGTGCCGCGTTCGACAATTTCTCCATTTTGGAGCACGACTATTAAATCGGCATCCTTCACTGTTGAAATGCGATGACTGATGATGATACTTGTTCTGCCCTTCATAAATTCGCGAAGGCGATGAAGAATTCTCTCTTCCGTGTATGTATCAACAGCAGAAAGCGCGTCGTCAAGAATTAATATTTTGGGTTGGCGCATAATAGCACGAGCAATGCTTGTACGCTGTTTTTGTCCGCCGGAAAGTGTGATGCCGCGTTCACCAATAGTTGTATCGAATTGTTTAGGGAACTCCATCACATCTTTGATAATCTGAGAAATTTCTGAAGCCGATTTTAAATCTTCTTCAACCAAATTATCCACACCATATCGAATATTTTCGGCTATTGTCTCAGAGAAAAGAAATGTCTCTTGCGGTACAAATCCGATATTGGAACGAAGCACATCAAGCGGAATTCTTCGGATGTCATTCCCATCGATCAGCAACTCACCACTCGTGATATCATAGAGGCGCGGAATAAGATTGACCAGCGTCGATTTTCCCGTGCCTGTATATCCAACAATTGCTACTGTCATACCGGAATCAATCTTGAGATTAATGCTTTTCAGCGTTGGTTGAGCGGCGTTCATATGTGTGAAGGAAACAGAACGGAATTCTATTGCGCCGTCAATATGGTCAATGGAGTGACTGGTGGTTTCGGTATCTTTTATTTCCGGTTCTGTATCAAAAATTGCGGCTAAACGGCCCATAGAAGCGGCGCCCTGCTGCAAAATATTTGTTACCCAGCCGAAGGCAATCATCGGCCAGATGAGCATACCGAGATATGCCGTAAATGCCGTTAGCGTTCCAATGGTCATTCGTCCGTCAATCACTTTTAGTCCGCCAAAATAGATAGTGATAACGAGCGATAGACCAACAAGGATGAACATCATCGGCCACATAATAGACTGCACCCGTGCAAGGACGAGGTTCTTTTTCAAGTATTCCAAGCTGAGTTTACGGAATTGTTCTTCTTCGTATTCTTCGCGTACATATGCTTTGACAATACGAACACCGGAGAGTGTTTCCTGCGCGCGTGTTGTGAGTAATGAAAATTGTTCCTGACGATCTGTGAATATTTTATTCACGAGCTTTCCCAACCGGTACACGATGTATGAAACAAACGGCATAGGAATGAGCACAAGAAGCGTGAGCTGCCAGTCGTTCATAAACATCATAATCAGTACAAACGTTAGTGTCATGAATGTATCGGATGGATACATAATACCGGGGCCGACGACGTTCCGTACCGCGCTAATGTCGTTGGTCGCATGCGCCATCAGATCGCCGGTGGGTTTGTTTTGGAAATAGGAATAGGATAATTTTTGAAGATGCGAAAGAAGATCATTGCGCAAATCGAATTCGATATGCCGCGAAGTAACGATAATCGTTTGACGAGTTAGAAAAGTAAATATACCGGCGATGAGGGAGAAGCCGACAATGAGGCCAGCCCACATCAGCAAGTCGCCGGATACTAATGTGCGCGACTCGATACCGCGCTTCAATTCATCAACCGCTTTGCCGAGGAACATCGGTTGGACGACGGTAAATACGTTGCTCCCTATGACCGTCAGCAATCCGAAAAGGAGAGTCTTTTTATAGCGAAGCAGATATGGCTTAAGTCGAAGTAGCGCGCGCATTCAAATCATAATTAAAAAGTAAAAATGAAAAACAAGTGATGGATTAAATTCGAAATTGAAAATTCATGATTCGAAATGTCATTCATCCAATCACTTCGAATTTTGTATACGGATGAAGCGCCTTCGGAATAATAATTTTCTCTTCCGGTGTTTGATAATGTTCAATAAGTGCCGCAACAACTCGCGGAAGCGCCAAACCAGATCCGTTCAATGTGTGAACAATTTCCGGTTTCCCGCCGTTCCCGGGTCGGAATTTTATATTCATACGCCGAGCCTGGAATGACTCAAAATTGCTGCACGATGACACTTCTAACCATTTTTGCTGACCCGGCGCCCAGACTTCAAGATCGTACTTTTTTGCTTGAGTAAATCCCATATCACCTGTGCACATTAAAAGTGTATGATAGGGAAGTCCGAGGAGTTGGAGGAGGTGTTCTGCATCTTGCCGCAGCGATTCCAATTCGTCGTATGATTTTGATGGATGAACAAACTTTACTAATTCCACTTTATCAAATTGATGAAGACGATTGAGGCCCCGTACATCTTTACCGTATGAACCGGCTTCGCGTCGGAAACAGGGAGTATAAGCAACGTAGCGAATCGGTAAATCTCTTTCGTTAATTTGTTCATCCCGGTGGAAGTTTGTTACAGGGACCTCCGCCGTTGGAATCAGATACAACTTATCCCGTTCTACAATATACATTAAATCTTCTTTGTCTGGAATTTGTCCGGTGCCGCGCGCGCTGTCTTCATTTACAGCGATGGGC
>JBEKLV010000133.1:0-8097 GCA_050008835.1 Bacteroidota bacterium
CCGTTAGTTGATTTTACTTCGAAGACACCTTCACCCAATTCAAGCACAGAAATATCAAATGTTCCACCGCCAAGGTCGAATACTGCGACTTTAGAATCTTTGTGCTTTTTATCCAAACCATAAGCCAGTGCCGCCGCTGTCGGTTCATTAATAATACGTCTTACGTTGAGACCTGCAATCTCACCGGCTTCTTTCGTTGCCTGACGCTGAGCATCGTTGAAGTATGCAGGCACAGTAATAACTGCTTCAGTGATTTTTGTACCAAGATAATCTTCTGCTGTCTGTTTCATCTTCTGAAGAACCATTGAAGATATTTCCGAAGGTGAATAGACACGATCTCCTATTTGAACGCGCGCAGTGTTGTTTTCGCCATGAACTACATTGTAGGGAACAAGTTTCATTTCTTCATTCACTTCATTATAGAACCGTCCCATAAAACGTTTAATGGAAAAGACCGTGTTTTGTGAATTCGTCACTGCTTGACGTTTTGCAGCCGCTCCAACAAGCCGTTCGCCTGACTTTGTAAATCCAACCACCGATGGTGTCGTGCGTGAACCTTCCGAGTTTGCGATGACAACGGGGTCATTGCCTTCCATCACAGCAACACACGAGTTTGTAGTTCCCAGGTCGATACCAATAATTTTTCCCGCATTCTTTGACATTTTATTAACTCCTATTCTTGCAGTGTTTTGACACTGCTATGTGGATTATTGCACCAACGGGCCGGGCCTGATCCACTTCAAACCCGACCCTGATGATGCGTTGATCGATCAATGAGCAGAGATTATCTGCCCACGTGTTTTGTTTATTACATTCACAATAATAATAGACCCCCGCTTTCACGGGGGTGACTATGGAAAGTTATTTAACTTTGACTTCTATTTGTTTCGGTTTCGCTTCTTCTGCTTTCGGCAGAGAAACCGTCAAAATGCCATCTTTATAAGATGCATCAATCTTGTCAGATTTTACCGCAGCCGGAAGTGTGAAGGATCGTTGGAAAGAACCATAGCTCCGCTCTATGCGGTGATAATTCTCTTTCTTCGTTTCCTTCTCTTGCTTCTTCTCACCACGGATTGATAGGATGTTGTTTTCAAGCGTGAGTTTTACTTCATCCTTATTAACTCCGGGCAATTCTACCTTCACCAAATATTCATCGTCATGTTCGGCAATATCAACTGCCGGCGTCCACGAAGAGATTGCATAATCTTCATCGTTTGTGCCGCGGAAGAAACCATCGAACATCCGGTTCATTTCCCTCTGAATCCCAAACAGATCAGAGGGCCAGGTCGCTAATTCGCGAGCTGGATTCCATCGTACGAGTGACATACGTCTACCCTCCTTTAAGATTGTTTATTTAGTTAATTGATATTTCCCTTGCCTTCACCGCTTCGGTTTTCGGCAAAGTGATTGTCAAAATGCCATTACTCATTTCTGCGGATATTTTTGCTGAATCTATTTCATATCCTAACCGCACAGAACGGTCAAAACTCTCAGATTGAGTTTCTTTCAGAAGAACTTTTGTCTTTTCAGACAACTCAACGGGCTTTCGTTCTCCGCCAATCATTAATACATTCTTCTCGAATGTAATCTTCACATCTTCCTTCTTCATGCCGGGCAGTTCTGCATTGACAACGATCTCATTTTCTTGTTCGATAATATCGAGCGCCGGAAATTCTGTGCGAACCGGTACTCTATCGGTTGCAAGGAAATCATTCATCAGACTGTCGCAATCGCAAGTTTTAGGATAATCAAATCGTACTAACATTGTTATATCTCCTTTTTAGATTTTAATTTGTGACTATAAATAACTCAAGAGGTATGCCAAATAGAAAAGTGTAGATTCTGATTGATTTTTAAAGGGTGTAAATCTTCGCCACGGCGATATGGCAGTTTACCTGCCATTGTTTCTGACGGCACTGACGTTGTATGGCAGGCTTTTCGGAAGAAACGGCAGAGGAAAAGGTAAGGGGGAACAAGTAAAGCTTCCATCTAGGTTTCCTTGATATTTGTTTTGCTACTTCGTACGTTGCTTTTACTACTGAACGCAGAAATTTCTTTCGATCTACTTACACTTTAGTAGCAGCCAATAGGTACTTGATTTCTTTTTTAGAGCATGTAGGTATAAAGTAAAAAACGAACAGTAGAAAATGTCTATAGTAAAGAGAAAGGCAATTATAACAATATGAAAATCGCAATAAACTTTTTGAAATGGTTACTTATTGTAATTATTGCTTTTGGAATTATTACTGTTTCATCAATTTTCTTGATCAAAGTATATAATCGTCACACGAACCGGATAGTCTCGAAGGATGGAATTGAATATGAAGGGTATGTGAATATTAATGGATTCAAGCAGTGGATCTGTGTCAGAGGCGAAAATAAAGCAAATCCGATTATATTATTTATTCATGGCGGCCCTGGGTCGCCCGAATCCGGAATGGGGTGCAAGAAATATCAAGGAATCATTGAAAAGTCTTTTGTGATGGTACATTGGGAACAACGCGGAGCGGGCAAATCATATGATCCCCAAATTGAAAATGATCCCTTTGAGACCGATACATTTGTCAATGACGCAATATCTCTTTCAGAGTTTCTTCGAAAAGAATATAAGAAGGAAAAAATATTCTTAATCGGCCACTCCTGGGGGTCTATTATTGGAATTGAGGCGATAAGCAAACGACCTGATCTCTACTATTCTTACATTGGAACCGGTCAATTTGTTAATGCAATTGAACAAGAAAGCCTCTCAAGATTATTTGTTATGGATTACTTGAAAAAGCACGGCAAATTGCAGGAGTATCATCAATTGGAAAATATAGGCGATCCACCCTATAAAAATATTTATGAGGATCTGTCTTTAGAACGCAAATATTTAATACAAAGCGGGGGTTGGACTGGTCCAAATTATTCAATGAGTTCGTTAGTAGTCGATGTACTGTTCTGCCCTTATTATTCTTTTGCAGATTATTATCGAGCCTACAAAGGAGCGATGTATTCATTAAGGAAATCGTTAACTAAAGAATATTGGAATATCGCTTTGGACAAATCAAGAACAACTTTTCAAATTCCAGTGTTTTTTATTTCTGGTGAGAACGATTACAATACTCCAATTCCATTAGTTGAGAAATATTATAATACAATAGTTGCACCGAAGAAAGGTTTCATCAAAATGAATAATTGTGCTCATTTAGTTAATTTTGAAAATCCAACTGAATTTAACAATGACGTTATTCGACTCTTTAGTAGTAGTATGTGAAAAAAGCAAAGAAGAAATTGAATAACCCGTCCTTAGCTATTATATTAAAAAAAGTGAGCCATAAATTTAAAGCGATTTGCAAATAACAAATAAAAGGAAGAGACATATGAAATTTTCAACACTACAACGATGGGGCGGAATCACAATAATACTTGGTTCAGTATTTCTTACTGTATGGGCAATATGCTGGTCAACTATCTTACCCGTACATGAACGAGTACGGGATATCTCATTAATGATTTTAAATCCCAACTGGATATGGATTTCTTCCTTAGCTTTTCCAGGGACTCTTCTCATGATTTTTGGTTTTACAGCGGTCTATGCAAGACTTTACGATAAAGCTGGTGTTTTAGGTTTTATTGGATATATATTTGTTATTCTAGCGTATATTTTTCAGGCAGCAAAGACAACCTGGGAAATTTTTGTTTATCCAATAATAGTAGGTTTTGAACCTTCTATTGCATTGTTCAGAGATAGAATATTAATGCAACATCCTCAATTTATTTTATTCAGATGGCTTGCAAGTATAACTATTTTCGTTGGTGTCATTCTTTTTTGCGTCACGCTAATAAGAAGCCGTGAGTTTCACAAAAGTGCGGGGATTCTGATTTTATGCGGCGCACTCATTTATGCTGTCGGCCCCGTGATCAACATTTATTTGGCTATTGCAGGAGTTGTGATACTTTCTATAGGATGTTTTATTCTGGGATACAAAATGCTTTTCGATGTGAAAGAATAATGAAATGAGTGATATGGTTTTAGGAATGAGTTTTTGAGACAGAAGAAATAAAAACGTATCATATATCTGTCAATAACATGGGATATTTTATAACAACGCAATGCGATGTTAAAATAATAATATGCAACCATGCACCCTGATTAGTTGCAAACCCCAATCGTAAAGAGAATGATTGAAACATACATCAAAAAAGTAGCATCCAGCACTGCGCAGGGCGATGCCCGCGAAGAAAGTTATTACGGAAGCTTCTCTAACTTTTTAGAATCCTTTGCCGAGGAAACAGGTAAAAAGCATATTCAAATCACCACGCTTCCCCAAAAAACCGAGGCCGGGAATCCTGATTTCCGCGTGTGGGATGGCAGACAACAAATCGTTGGGTACATCGAAGCAAAGAAATGGCTGAAAGATCGTGAGGATAGAACTCTTAGCAATGCTGATATCGAACATTTCCAAAAAATGATTGTGGCACTAACAGAGATAGTCAAAATCATGCGGGAGATTGATAAAATTCCAATTTGTTAGGCTTGAGTCCCAAACGAATCCCCCTTTCTCATAGTCACTCCCGCGTACGCGGGAGTCTCATTATGAATAATAAACACACATATTATATGTACATTCTTGCAAGTAAAAAAGATGGTGTGCTCTATACCGGCATGACAAATGATTTAGAACGCAGAATGCACGAGCATCGTAGTGAATCGATTCAAGGATTTACTCAACGGTATCATATCAAAAGGCTCGTTTATTATGAAACGTTTGAGACTCCTTATGATGCAATTCGCCGTGAAAAGGTCATAAAGAAATGGTATCGGAAATGGAAAATCGAATCGATTGAGGAAAATAATCCCAAATGGATGGATTTATTCGTGGATGGAAATGTTCTCCCATTTAGTTGAAAATTAACTTGAGATACACGCGTGCGCGGGTATGACAAATAAGATTTAAGGGGTGAGGTCGAAGACGGAGGGTTCAAAAAAGCAATGGCACGAATCTATAACAGAAAGGATTATGCGAGAGATTGATAGAATTGTTTAGATCAAACTCTGCCAAATACATCAAAGGAACATATTTATGCAAACAAGATTGAAAATAAATTTATCGCATGGAATTTTTCTTGCTATCGTTATTCTTCTTTCATTTATTAATTTCTCATGTGCCACTTCCCGCCTGACAAACGTGTGGAAAAGCCCAGAGTATAAGAATCCACCGATGACAAACATGCTTATCATTGCAGCAAAAAATAACTCTGTGAACCGGCATCTATGGGAAGATGTAATCGTTGCAGAACTGTCTGTCCGGGGTGTTAAGTCTACCCCTTCGTACAGATTATTTGCAGACTCTATCCCCAATCCCGAACAAGTTAGAGCTGCTGTTCAAGAGAAGAAATTCGACGGAGTGCTTTTCATCAGGAGACTGCCAACCGAGCTATCTACCAATTATAAACCAGGAAATGTTTCAGGCGAGTTGGTCACAAGGTACAATGAGCGAACCAGTACATACTCTACTTTCTATGAAGACGTGCAACAACTCGGCTCTACTGACACCACGAAGGTAGTACGTCAAGAGGTAAAAGTCTTTACTACTCAGGAAAGCTACTGGTTAGTTTGGTCTGGTGTTGGCGAGATGATTAATCCAAACTCGAGTGAAGAAATCAGAGATGTAATCACTGGTTTGGTCATTCCGGAATTAGCGCGACAGGGAATCATCCCTGCAAAATAATTCCTTATTTGCATTGGAGCAGCAGATTTATTGCAAATTATAGACGCCTGCATAGCGGCAACTAACACGAATAAAATGTTGAACAGGAGTAGCGAACCCCCCTTTGCTCCCCCCCTTCGTATGAAGTGTGGAAGTTCCGATGCAATTCAATTAGAACAGCGGATTTAAAAAAATGATAAGAATATATAACAGAAAGAATTATACGGGAGATTGAAAGAATTATATGAGCATTTTACAACCCGTCACTTAACCGCCAAACAGACAGCTGCTAAGTAAAGTTGGCAGGTAAAAGAGTTTGGGAGTAAGGTAAATAAATGATCATTGTCCATAGTCGGTAATATTGTTCTTCATATGTAGAAAGTATATGAGTAGGCTTTTCCTGTTATTATTCAGGGCCTCCGATAAGAGTAAATTTTCAGGCTTTAAATTAGGCATAGAATATGTCTTATTATTACAGAATCAAGATATATTGATATTTATGCATTGGTTTATTATATAGACTACAATGGGTCAGCAACAGATAATAATATTAGTCCTCGGGACAGTCGTCGTGGGCATTGCTATAGCCGTGGGAGTTTTACTATTTCAATCAAATAGCATTTCATCAAATAAGGATGCGCTAATGGGAGATTTAAATAATATTTTGGCAGATGCACAAGGATATTATTTAAAGCCATCCTGTCTAGGCGGCGGCAATCACAGTTTTATTGGATACAATATTCCCAGTAGGATGCAAACAACTGATGATGGTACTTTTAGTTTTACATCCCCCCCCGATGTCAATAATGTTTACGTAACTGCAACTTCTACCGAAAATGATGGGGTAATCACAGCCAAGATTGACATTTTTCATGACCACTTAATTGGGGTTACACCTAAGGCTGGAACTGTATTTGATGACAGCGAAGAATAGCATCATCATTTCATTCGCTAACTCTTCTCCACTAATCTCCGTATAAGTTGGTTCCATAGAGCATAAAGTTGCTTTCATATTACTTCATTCGTTTTTCTTTTGATATCCTGCGTTGTACCGATATTCCACCGTTTTGCTCCCAAGAATTAATTATATTGATATGGTGACATTGAATTACTCTGTGCTTTAAAAAGAGTAAGAGCGAGTGTATAACAACCATCATCGAGGAGCCTGATTATTTTAAAAAAGAATCCACGTCCTACGAAACGATCAATTGAGATTTCTCCCAAAATAAAGACGCATAGGGGAGGATTGCCTAAAAAATCAAGGGTGCCGAAGAAAGAACTACTTTCTTCTTATGCCTCCGGTATTCCTTCCGACTTTGAGTTGACACAGGAATTCTCGACTGCGTTTGAGCTGATGGAACATACCGGGAAGCACTTGTATATCACAGGCAACGCCGGGACGGGTAAGTCCACACTTCTTCATTACTTTAAAAAACATACACGTAAGGAAGTCGTTATCCTCGCTCCTACAGGGATAGCCGCGGTAAATATAGGCGGAGCAACGATACATTCTTTCTTTCGTTTCCCTACACGGTTTATTACACTGGACGACATTAAAAAGATACGTGGCAAAGCAGACATGTTCGCAGCACTTCAAACCCTCATTATCGACGAGGCATCCATGGTACGAGCTGATATGATGGACGCGATAGATGCCTCACTCCGATTAAACCGCAATCGACCATATGAACCATTTGGAGGTGTTCAATTGGTGTTGATCGGGGACTTGTTCCAACTGCCACCGGTGATAGAACGGGAACTCGAAGAATATTTCGCCGACAATTACATGACCCCTTATTTCTTCAGTGCAAAGGTGTTCAGCGAAATACGTCTGCATAAGATAGAACTGCAGCGAGTCTTTCGTCAAAGCAACCCGGACTTTATCAGACTTCTAAATAAAGTGCGAAACAACGAACTTGAGATGTCAGACTTGAAAATAATCAATCAACGATTTCAGCCTTCGTTGAAGCTCAGCAGTCAAGATCTAGCAATCACTCTTACCAGCACGAACGCTCGTGCCTCGGCGATCAACCTTCAACGGCTCTCTGAGTTGCCAACAGAGGAATATATTTTCGACGCAGTTATCAACGGCGACTTTGATGATAAATCGCACCCTACAGACAAGAGACTCAGATTGAGAGAAGGCGCCCAGATCATGATGGTCAAGAATGATCCGAACAAACGATGGGTGAATGGATCGCTGGGTGTCGTACAGCAGCTCTCGCACGATACCATTAAGGTCTCCTTCGGTACTGCAGTGCACACTATTGAACCGACCAACTGGGAAAAATCGATTTACGACTATGATCGTGTGCATCGTAGCCTTGAGTCCGTGGTCATAGGTTCATTCCGTCAATACCCGATAAAACTTGCATGGGCAATTACTATCCATAAGAGTCAGGGT
>JBEKLV010000134.1:0-8087 GCA_050008835.1 Bacteroidota bacterium
ACAGGAAGCAGCAGGCGTGATTCATTCCGACTTTTTTGCAAAATTCATACGCGCGGAAGTTGTCTCATACGATCACTTCATCACCGCTGGTGGTTCTTTTGCCAAGACAAAAGAACTCGGACAATGGCGGCTTGAAGGAAAAGAGTATATTGTGAAAGATGGGGATATAATGTCCATAAGACACAGTTGATATAATTTGATCATTGATAAATTGCATTTTACATTCATAATGAACATCAACGAAATGAAAGGATAAATAAAATGCCAAGTTTGCATGGATCACAAACAGAAAAGAATCTCCTGGCGGCATTTGCCGGAGAATCTCAAGCACGAAATCGCTACACTTTTTTCGCTTCTAAAGCTAAGAAAGAGAGCTACGAACAGATCGCCGCAATCTTCTTAGAGACTGCTGATAATGAGAAAGAACATGCCAAACGATTCTTCAAGTTTCTTGAAGGCGGAGAAGTCGAAATCACTGCATCGTATCCAGCGGGTGTCATCGGCACAACGAAAGAAAATCTAAAAGCTGCGGCAGACGGAGAACAGGAAGAATATACAAAACTATATCCGCATTTTGCAGAAGTCGCAAAAAAAGAAGGATTCTCTGAGATTGCGCTTGCTTTCCGTACAATAGCCCTTGTTGAAAAACATCACGAAGCACGTTATCGCAAGCTGCAAAAACAGGTAGAAGACGGAACTGTCTTCAAAAAAGAAAAGGTTGTCCGATGGAAATGCCGCAATTGCGGCTACATTCATGAGGGAAAAACTCCTCCTGCACAATGCCCGGCATGCCAACATCCCGAATCATATTTTGAAGTGCTGGAAGAAACAAAATAAATCACACGGTCCTTTTCATTTAATTAAAAACGCCAGATTTTTACAAGAATCTGGCGTTCGTTTTTTTGATATCGCACTTTATTATTTTAACATCGGCTTTGCACGCTTGATAAATTGGAGCGGTACACCCCACGGACTACGCAACACCAGAATTTCATCGCCGCTTGCGCTAACTGTAATGTCATCTGCAAGCGTTGCGCCGGCTGCAATTAATCCATTGCGGATTGCGCGCACATCATCTACGACAAATGCAATATGGCTAGATAAATGATTTATCTTCCACATATCCAGCATCGGATATCCGCTATTGTTGTATAATTCAAACATCATATTGTTTCCGGCATCCGCTACAAAATTTGTATAAGTCGGCGGAGTGCCTTTCCGATTGACCTTCATACCAAGATTTTCACAATACCAATTCGTCATGCTTTGCGGATCCGCAACATTAAGTGCAAAATGTTCCGGTCGTATGCCTGTAGGAATAAGCATTGGCGAAAATCGTTTTACAAATTGAATAGCAAGTCCCCACGGATCGCGCATCATCAAAATCTGATCTCCGGATGGTATTGTAGCTATATCTTCTACTAGCTTCGCTCCTGCAGCAAGAAGCGAATCGCGCATTGCTTTCACATCATCAACCATGAATGCCAGGTGCAACGACATATGACTGAGTAACGCAAACTCAAGAATCGGCACATCCGGATTATTGTAAAGCTCGAATGTCATGTTCCCCGCAGTATCTCCTATAAAATGTGTATTTGCAGGGGGCAGACTCTTTCGTACGATTTTCATTCCTAAATGATCGCAATACCACTTGGCAACAGCTGCCGGATCTTTTACATTGAATGCAATATGCTCTGGACGCGGTTGTTTCGTCAACGAAACGACTTGGTCGTTTGACTTCGGCTGATTAAACAGATCTGTCATTTCCATACTTTCCTTTAATGTTATAGAGTTGTTCTTCACTGTTACTTCATTCAATTTCTTGTCGGGGTCGATAGAGATACTGCATCTCATAGGATCGACGCCTGGCGGCACGTTCAATGTAACCTCGGCAATTTTCGGCTTCAGATCACACGGAGCCTGAAGAGCCGGCACGGCCGCAATTAAAATCACTTTTCCACTGTCTATCAAAGCCAGCGTGGTCGCTGGTGCATCCACAGAACCGAGGCTGTGCACTTTCACCTTGATTGTATTATTCACCACTTCAATATCCTCTTTCCCAATTCCCAAATCACAACGCTTCCAATATGGTACAGCCTTCGATTGAAGTTTCATTATCAGAACCGTAGTTTTTTGCGGAGCGAATGTGAGCTTCACACTCTTACTTCGTTCCCAGTCAACAATCTGAGTCGACAGCACTGTATCTGCTTTTTCATCACCATTCAGATCCAACCCTTGAGTGATCTCCCAAACTCCCGGCTCGATGTCCCATCCGGTCATTGTTGCTTCCACCGGTTTCTGATCAAGTGTATAAACAAGAATTTTGATCTCAGATGCAGTGGCTTGAGGAATGAGAATCGCTACACTTTCTTCGGTTGCCGGCGATTTGAATTTCCAGCTTACTACTTGACCGGAATGAATGCATCCACGCACAAGTGCGATTCCGCCGAGACGAGAACGTTGCAGTTCGCGATTTGCAACTACAACTCGATCGCTCCACAACGATCCTTCAGTATTGATATATTCGCGCAATGCAGATTCTTCGATCTGATCTGCATAGTAATGTTCTAAATAGGTTTTATCTCTCGTCATCTGCCAAGCGATATGTCTAAACAGATCAGTGCCCTTCGCAGGAGTTGTTTTTTCAACAATATGTTTTCCCCAAGAATCTCGCAAGTTGAGAATATCGAGGGCATTTTCACTAATCGATCCAAGTACATTTTCCCCTAAATCTAATATTGGCTGAAGATACTTTTTCTCTCCCGTAAATCTGTACACTGCCCATAGCAATTGCAATCCTGCCGATGATGTGCTCATTGTTTCGCCATATCCCATACTTGAAACAAGAACAGCTTTTAATCCGAGTGGAGATGGTCGAGCGGAGTCACTCGAAAAATTGATTTCTGTATCAAGAATAAGTTTTCCGTCTTTATCTTTTCTTGCATGCGCCAACAATCCGTCCGCCATATCGATTGCAAGCTGCCGTGCACGAGGATTCCCACTATATTCAGCCAACGTGAGCGCCGGTTGGAGGAGCAGGAATTGCTGAGGCTGCAGCGCCCATTCCCAGACACTTTCATCAGCAATCTTTGTCCCGCTAAAATAACTTGAACGAAAATGACGATGGCCTGCCTTGTTTTTCAGCATTATCTTTTCATCCAGCGCACGGACAGTTTCCATCATCCGTTCAATCTGTTTCGGACTTCCATAATCCACCAGCATTGCTTGTGTTTGTGCTTCAATCCCATCTTCATGAGCATGCAATCCATCTGTTTGAATCGTTGAAAGACCGTTAGTGAACATTCCCTGGTCATAGATTGCATCCAACATTTTCAAGATTGCATTACTGATTTTATCCGGTTCACATCCCATCATTACAGCACCAGGCCAACAATTTGTTTGATCGTCATCATCCGAGAGGCCACCACCCAATTCACCATTGGATATTTGGCGATGATCGATCCACCAGAGCACAAATCGTTTAAAGTACCTCAGGTCCTCCACTTGACGGAACGCCCAGAGCGGAACTCCCTTTGGTGCAACCGATTGAATAAAGAACGGCTTTCCATTGCTGTGATTATGATCGTACCAATAGTTTTGTCCAGGATAATGTTTTGGATCTACACGTAAAAGATCTGTAATGTCGGCCTCGAATCTATTATAAAGATTCAACCGCGGATCATCTGGATGCTCCTCAATAAGATTTGCATAATTGTCTCGTACTTGCGTAAAACGATCCTGCACATGCTCTCGGTATGCCTCTTTCCATGGTTTGAAGATCAATCGGATCTGTGCACCATCCAGCGCTTGCGGACTAAAATCAGGACAGGCACTCGCAATGGTAACATAAAGATTCTTCCCTTTTGCCAAAATTCTATCCCGTGTATCTAACCAAAGTGTACGCGCTTCGCCCGGTTTCACCGAGAAAGAAAAGTCCAGCATATTGCGCATCGGCCAACTTGGATCTTTGATTTGAATATTCAATGGAATATAACCACCGCTCAAGGGCTTCACTTTCATTGCAGGTAGATCGATTGCGATGCCATCTAACCCTCCGTTGATTTTTTCCAAGTTATACAAAGAGTCTGAGTTTTCAACAGACATTGTGTCTTGGGAGTCAAACGGAATGAGCAAGTGCACTAACGGCAACGGTTTTTCATTGCTCTTTTTTGAAGACTTTTGTTTTGATTTTTGCGGGACAGCGACCATCACCGCTCGTTCATCCGGCATGTATCTTCCATCAATAAACTTCAATAACGGCTGTAGTTGGTCATTTAGCAGGTCTGCTTTATTTATGAGTGAATATGTAAGAGTGAGAATGCCAGATGGTTCTTTTCCGGCATCAACGTTATATGCAGACAATTCGCCGATAGGCATTTCTTGTTGAACATTTGTAAAGCGAATTCTCTTACCCCGAATCGATTGTGAAATATCATGGAAGGTTTTTTCCTGACCTTGCGGTCGTAGAAAAAGTATCTGTCCAACAGTATCCTGTGCCGATGACATGACTTCCATTTTGCCGAATGCCGAACCGGATATTTCCAGGTGATTCCATGGTTCATCCGGCATAAAGAACGTTACAGATTTACCTGAGAGCGAATAGCAATCCCAGTCGGGCAACTGAAAATAATCATTCCGACCCGGCAAACGCGAACGGTTGTAGACACCCGGCCATGTCGTTTCCCGAATCCCATCCGTTGCTTTCCACCACCATCGTTTCAAATCATAAACATCTTCGATTTCAACTTTTTTCACTCGTGTGAATTGTTGTTGCAGATAAGAAGGCAAATCTCCTTTTCGATTCCATCCATACCGCAGATTCCATTCCGCCTGCCACTGATTATCGTTAAGTGAACGATGAAGTTTTGGAATTTCACCGGCTAATTCACACTTTGCTAATCGAGCGATGTTTTTGTCAGAAAGCATTCGATCGTAAATTTTGATTTCGTCAATATCTCCACCGCGTTGAAAGTTGTATGCGCTTTGTACCTGAGATGGAGCAATGATCCGAGAATGCGGTCCGAACTGATCCAGACCTGTATAAAGAACCACAACGCTGTCTTTCTTCGCGGCTAATTTGCCATTTACATAAAAACGAATTCCACTTGTTTCATCCCAAGCCAATGCAAGATGTATCCACTTATCCGGAGCAGGAAATGGAGTCATCGTATAAGAAACACGAACTCGAGCAAGATTCACATCAGTCACAAATGCATCGAAACCATGTCCGTTGTAATCAATACGCAACCAAACCATATCCCAGCTGGAGTGATCGGCAAATCCGACACGAAAAATTGGGAACTCCGTCTTTCCAACCGATTCGCGCGACCGCCAGAAGAAACTCAATGTTCCCCTTTCAGAATAGATATTTCCCGGTGCCCAATAAGACATTAATTGCCTATCGGCACATCGAAAGCCGGGACCTTTTGCTCCGTCTTTGATGATTTCTACCTTTTCTAAATAATTTGGCTCCGGTGTACCACCCGCTGAATAATCTGCTTTGAATCCTTGATCGCCGGATAAATAAAACAATAACCCCGGTTCTGTTCTCTTAGAATGTGCTTCAGCTGAAGATAAAGAGAGGGCACAAATGATGAGGCAAATGACAATTGATAAAGCTGTATTGAATATTTGATTCAACCGAGTTCGGCAAAACATAGTATTTTTCCCATTCTAAATGGCAAAACGAATCATTTCAATATAAATCTTCAATCATTGACTTGTGAATGCATCAAGAGCTGCTTTTGCAACAATACCATCCTGATCAGAAGAACCCCCGCTTACACCTATACCACCAAGATATTGCCCGTCTATAACGATTGGCAGTCCTCCTTCAATAGGAATTGCTCCAGGCAATGCAAGAAGAACATTTCTTCCAGCGAGCGCTCGTTCTTCAAAAGTCTTTGTTGGCCGTTTGAACGAAATGGCTGTTTTTGCTTTTTGAGTAGCAACTTCAATACTTCCGATCTGAGTATTGTCCATTCGTTCCAGATACATCACATTGCCTCCATCATCAACAATAACGATAACCATTGTCCACTTGTTCTTCATTGCTTCTGATTCAGCAAGAGCCGCAAGTTTCTTTGCTGCTTCTAATGTCAGTGCTTTCTTCGTGGTCAACTGAGCTGTTGAGGGAAACGCGATTGTCAGAACGAGCAGGATTACAGAAATGATTGTCAATAGTTGGTTTTTTTTCATATAACCTCCAAGTATATTTAATCAAAATGAATAACAATGAAAATCTAACCAAAAGGAACTTCAGAAACAAAAGAAAAGCCCAACCAGATGAAATCCGATTGGGCTTGAAAAATGAAAAATCGGTTCGGTTACTTTAACAGAATTGCTTTCTTCACTGCATTGAAAGTTCCAGCCTGCACTCGATAGAAATAAACACCTGTCGTCAGTGCCGATGCATCCCAATTTATCTGATAGACACCTGCCGGTTTTACTTCATTTAATAATGTCATAACTTCGCGCCCGAGTACATCATAGACTCTAATTGTCACGAGTCCAGTAGCCGGAATCTGGAATCGGAAAGTTGTCGTCGGATTGAATGGGTTCGGATAGTTCTGTGAGAGAGTAAATTGTGTCGGTAGACTCCCTTTTATTTTTTCCACTCCCACAATAACACCGGTTCCGCCGCTTTCCTTATATCGTTTTGCAAATTCCTGTGCGTACTGACGGGCAATGACACCTGAATGGATAATGAGTGTGTTTTCATCATTATCTTGTTCAGCGGCAGTAGACCAGTTGTGGCTGCCTGTAATCACTAAAGGATCACTTTCATCATTGAATGGATCGACCACACCATATTTGTGATGGAACAAACCGGTTACAACACTATGGCCTGCTTGCAGAGCATCAACTCCAGCTGTTTGTAATGTCCCCAGTTCACTTGGCTGCTGATCGATAAGTCCGCGAACAATGACAGATGAATTTTTTTTCGTAATAAGTGTCTGCGCGATGTCATCACGAGTGAATGCGAGAATACCAAAAAAGATATTTTTGTTTGCGGTTGAGAGAGCATTAATGATGTAGGTTGTTGTATGGTCCGAAGGGCTAAAGTAACTTTCAACCTTCTTGCCGCCAACAAATGTGACGTGCGGTGTATTGTCTGTTTTGTAAGGACCAAAAAGCGCTTGAGCTGGATTTTTTGTTTCTGTTGAGCTGCCAAACATTTCTTCAAATTCTATCGTGTAAATTCGGGCAAGTGATTGATCTTGAATGAAGATTGCATTTTGCGCATCCTGTAATGTACCGTAATCCGTGACATTCCAAGAACCCGTAATCACCCAATCGTCCTTTGCATCGGTCGTATCTCTCCCGTCAAACACAAAAAACTTATTGTGCATAATACCGCCATCGATACCCGGCACACTCCGTCTCATCACAGAGATGCCATCTGCTTCTAAGCGGCTCATCGGAGATGAGGTCTTGTTGTCAAAAACCACGCGTATCTTCACACCGCGGTGGTGTGCGGCAATGAGAGAATCAGCGATCCTATTTGCCACCCACGGAGGAACGCCTCCAAAATCATCAAATGAATAAACGGCCATGTCAATAGTATTTCTTGTGTTAGAGATGCGCTCCAACAGCTTGCTTAACAAGTCCGTGTTGCCATTTGCGGGCGGTGCGAGACCTAAAGTAGCATCAACCGAGTAATTGAAATAGACATTCATCTCACCGGAGCTTGCAGAGGATGTGGTCACCTGCGGGGCAATAAATGACGCAGCCGTGCCCAATGAATCTGTCGAAGAGACTTTATAGTAATATATTCGGCCGGACTTCAATCTCGATACCGTTACAGAATGATTAGTTGTCTGCGTGGCGTTTATCACTGAATCGCCTAGATTCTTTGTCGAGCCGTAATACACAATTGAGTTGCTCTTAAAGTATGTTGACCAAGTGATCGTAAAACTCGAATCCGTTAATAAAGCGATAGCTGGTGTGGATATTATCTGCGGCCCTGGATATACAAGCAAATCTGCTGAGGTTCGCGGTATTAGTTGATATACGTTGCCGTGTTCCGATATTACGCCAATAATATCCATTAACCCACCAGGAATATTCGTACCGGCGAGTGCTGA
>JBEKLV010000135.1:0-8064 GCA_050008835.1 Bacteroidota bacterium
ATAGTCAAGACGGTCACAGTGAACACCACTAGTACAATAGTCAAACTTGGACTTTCCACGAAGTATTATTGGCGAGTACAGGCGTTCGACAATAACTTACCGAGTCCTATTTCAGCTATCGATAGCTTCCGAACAATTGTTGTGCCTTGTACTGTAACTCCGACACAGCTGTTACCGGCGGTCAATTCGACAACTGTACCTGCCAAGAATGCCACACTATTCGTGAGCTATGTATCTACAGCATCTACATATCATTTCCAAGTAGACACTGTCAATAAGTATCTCACACGAGACACTGCAACAATTGCTGCCAATAAATACACCGGCGCATTTGTCGTTAATGATTCAACCAGTGACTCCGATACAATGTATACCTTTGCAGCGACATTAAAGCCGAGTAAAATGTATTACTGGCGTGCGCGAGGATACAATCCTGCCGGATCGTCGAATTGGTCTCCTGTGGATTCGTTTACCGTTATGTTCCTACCAGTTGCACCGGCACTCGTCTATCCTACAGTCAACCAGGCAAACGTCTCAGTAAGTCCGTCATTGACTTTGAAGTGGAACCATCAAGCTGGAGACAGCAACTATGTCGTTCAGTTGTGGACATACACTTCTGTTGGAAAAGCCCTCATGGTTGACACGACAAAGCACGACACCTCATGGACGATTCCGGGTTTAGCGAGTCGTGTACAGTATTTCTGGAATGTACAATGTTACAATCAAGGTGGATTTGGTCCAGTTAGTGCAATAGATTCATTCACGACAGTTATCGAAATGGCTACTGCACCTAATGGTATTACTCCGAAAAACACGACTGCAGAACCGAGAAAGACAAAGTTTGTCTGGAGTAAATCGCCCACCGCAGTATGGTATCATTTGCAGGTTGCAACGACTAATTTTGCCAACCCATCTGATATTGTAGAAGATGTCACGGTTCAAATGGATACATCATACACAATAAAAGATACATTGGCGGCAGCCACATTATATTACTGGCATGTCAGTAGTGTGAATTTAGCTGGCGAAAGTGTGTTCTCGACATCAGCACACTTTACCACTGGTACAACTGTGGGAGTGGTTGAAGCTAACAATGAAGTTCCGCAGGCGTTTACACTCATGCAGAACTATCCGAATCCGTTCAATCCTTCAACAACAATTTCCTATGATCTTCCAAAGACGTCTGTTGTGAAACTCTATATCTATGACGTACTTGGCAGAATTGTAGCTAATTTAGTAGATGGTGTACAATCTGCGAATAGGTACCGTATTGAATGGAATCCATCGCGGTTGAGCAGTGGTGTTTATTTCTGCCGGATTCAAGCTCATAGTCAAGATGGATCAGCTGACTTTACTTCTGTGAAGAAACTTCTTTACATGAAGTAATATTTTCTTAAGTACAAGTGTGGCTCACTGCAAAAGTGAGTCGCACTTTATTTTTGAATAGAGTCCTAATATAATCCAGGCTCATCTCAGCGAGCCTGGATTTTTTAATTGTGGGAAATTATGATAATTCAATGAAAGCCGCGTTGTTCCTACAGAGCAAAATTGTATGTATATCAAGATTGAAGATATGCAAAAAACGTTGCCTTCGATATGGTTGAGAATTTCATAACTGACTTCGAATGAATTCAAAAACGAAACATATCAAAATATTTTTATTTTTTACATTTCTTTTTTCTCTAACAGTTTTTGGTCAGATAAGACTTCCAAAACTTATAAGCGACGATATGATTTTGCAACGTGATACCGAAGTGAAAATCTGGGGTTGGGCTAACATTCATGAAAAGATTTCTATAGATTTTAATGACTTGATATATCAAACAACTGCGAATGATTCAGGAGAATGGGAAATTAAACTTCCAAACCTGAACGCTGGCGGTCCTTATACAATGACAATAAGTGCCAGCGATACGGTTACAATAAGAGATATATTAATTGGCGATGTCTGGGTTTGTTCCGGTCAATCAAATATGGAATTGCCCATGAAAAGAGTGAGTCCTATTTATGAGCATGAAATTGCTAATTCAAACAATACATATATAAGATGTTTTACTGTACCGCAGAGATTTAATTTTAATGAACCTCAAAATGATTTAGTGTCGGGCATTTGGCAGGTAGCAAATCCAAAGAACGTACTTGATTTCTCGGTGACTGCTTACTTTTTTGCAAAAGAACTTTATGAAAAGTATCGGGTGCCAATCGGTTTAATTAATACGAGCCTTGGCGGTTCGCCTGCTGAGGCTTGGATTAGTGAAGGTTCCTTAAAAGCATTTCCCAAATATTACAAAGAAGCACAACGATTTAAAGACAGCACTCTCATAAATCAAATTGAGAATCAGGATAAAATTAGAATCCAGGCATGGTATAATGAGCTAAGGCAAAAAGATGAAGGTTATAAAGACCCGCGAAAAATATGGAATGACCCAACTTTAAATACATCTGATTGGGCAACAATGAAAATTCCGGGTTACTGGACACATACACAACTTGGTCCTGTAAACGGTGTTGTGTGGTTCAAGAAAGAAATTAATATTCCAACTTTTCCCGATAAAATCGGGATAGATTCCCTAATGGCAGAACAGCGGGCTAAACTTATTCTTGGAAGAATAGTAGACTCTGATTCTGTTTTTGTTAACGGGGTTTTTATTGGTACTACAGGATACCAATATCCACCCCGAAGATATTCTTTCCCTTCAAATTTATTGAAAGAAGGTCAAAATGCTATCATTGTACGAGTCATTAGTGAGAGCGGTAATGGAGGTTTTGTCTTAGATAAGCATTATGAATTAATTACAGGTGGACAGACTATTGATTTGAAAGGGGATTGGCAGTATCGGCTCGGAGCAACAATGGATCCATTAGCAAGCCAGACCTTTATACGATGGAAACCGTTGGGGTTATATAATGCAATGATTTCCCCGCTTCTCAGCTATGCGATGAAAGGTGTTATTTGGTATCAAGGTGAATCAAATGCAGAGAGGCCGATTGAATATAGGGAGCTGCTCCCGGCGCTCATTCAAGATTGGAGAAAGAATTGGAATAAGGGGGATTTTCCTTTCCTGATCGTTCAACTGCCTAATTATATGGAAGCAAAAGAACAGCCTTCAGAAAGTAATTGGGCGTTATTGCGGGAAGCGCAGCTCAAGACATTATCATTACCGAATACCGGAATGGCTGTGACGATTGATATTGGCGAATGGAACGACATTCATCCTTTGAATAAAAAAGACGTGGGAAAAAGGCTTGCTCTTGCTGCTCAGAAGGTAGCATATCATGATAACAATGTGGTTTATTCAGGGCCTCTTTATCATTCGATGAAAATTATTGGGAACAAAGTAATATTGAGCTTTACTAATATTGGTGGTGGACTGATTGCTCAAGGAGGCGCAGAGCTTACAAATTTTGCAATAGCCGGAAACGATAAAAATTTTATTTGGGCGAAAGCTCTCTTGAAGGGCAACAAGGTAGTGGTTTGGAACAACAAGATTCAAAAACCGAAAGCAGTGCGATACGCCTGGGCAGATAATCCATCGGGAGCAAATCTCTATAATAGAGAAGGATTACCGGCGTCGCCTTTTAGAACAGACGAATAAAAATGAAAAGAAGAGAAGACAATTTGAAATGAGTGATAATATACAGTCAAGCATTTATTGCATTGAATGATATTAAGGATTTTAGTAGAGATTGATCCTAAGAAAAAAAATATTACTGAGCGAAATAGTCTAATGGTACGAGGCTTGCAAGCGGAATTTATTTCTATCGAATGCAGGCAACCACAAATGGCGTTAGTAATTTTCAAGAGACAAAAAAGCTTATATTAATAAAATAGAAAAGTATGAAAAACGGAGATATGCTTCATCACTTCTCTATCGCATTGGATAAAATGCTGTAACCGGAGATTCAAAATTTTTAAAGGAATTTGCTATGCTTTATCGTACTCAACATGGTCATTTTCTTTTTTTTCAGAATTATACTCGTCATGCAGACTCGATGGCAGGTAGACCTCGCGTATATACTCGATTCAGAAGAACAGTTAACTCAATCTTTTTATTCCTGATACTCGCTCTCGGATTACTGCCGCTGCCATCAGTATCACAGCCGTTAGCCGCTGATAAAAATAAATTTTTAGGAAACGCTATTACTTACGGCTCGAGCATCCCTTCTAATTTTACTAAGTATTGGAATCAGGTGACTCCTGGAAACGACGGCAAGTGGGGAAGCGTCGAAACAAGCCAAGGAGTATATAACTGGACAGGTCTTGACAATATTAATAATTTTGCTCTCTCGAATGGTTTCCTTTTTAAAGATCATAATTTAATATGGGGATCTCAGCAGCCGAGTTTTATAACGAGCCTTGACTCAGCAACTCAGAGAACAGAAGTAGAGAATTGGATTCATCTTGTTGGGCAGAAATATCCCCAGATGTCGTTTATTGACGTTGTTAATGAGCCATTTAACTCACCGCCTCCTTACAAGAATGCGCTCGGCGGAAGTGGAACGACAGGATGGGATTGGGTTGTAACAGCTTTTAAATGGGCAAGGCAGTATTGTGCATCGAAGGTCAAATTGCTCATTAATGAATATAATATTTTACAAGACAATGGTATCACAAGTAATTATATCGCGCTTATTGATACGTTAAAGGTGAGAGGGTTAATAGACGGTATTGGGATACAGGGTCATTACTTTGAATTTAAAAGTGCCGCTGGTTTGACACCCGTTTATTTATATCCGATAAATACATTGAAGTCTAATCTTGACCGAATTGCTACTGCAACGGGGTTGCCGATTTATATCTCTGAATTCGATATTAACGAAGCAGATGATAATACCCAACTTCAGAACTATCAAACATATTTTTCACTTTTTTGGCAAGATTCGGGAGTCAAAGGCATAACGTTGTGGGGCTACAATCAGGGTGATACATGGAAACCTAATGCTTACCTCGTACGTGCGGACCAATCCGAACGCCCAGCTTTGCAATGGTTGCGCACATATGTTTTAAAACCTTTTATACCAACGATTATTTCACCTGTTTCTGTCAATGGTACTTCGTGTAATCCGTCTTTAGTATGGCAAGCTTCGAATTCTGCAGTATCATATCATGTTCAGGTGGCAACTGATGTGTTCTTTTCAGCTTCTTCAATTGTTGTGGAAACTACAATTGTTGATACACTTCTGCGATTAAGCCCTCTTGCGGCGAACACAACATTCTATTGGCATGTGAATGCGGCGAACGACGACGGGACTAGTGATTATTCACCAACTGCATTGTTTATAACTGGTAATCAAATTACGTCGGTCGATGCGCTCGGAGAAATTCCAAAAAAGTTTAACTTGGCTCAGAATTATCCAAACCCGTTCAACCCTTCAACGACCATTCGTTATGAAATTCCAAAAAATGCGTATGTGAGAATCGCTATTTACGACGTTCTTGGAAAATTGGTAGCGACATTAATAGATGGTGTGCAATCTGCAAATAGATACAGTATTGAATGGAATCCATCACGTTTGAGCAGTGGTATTTATTTCTGCCGAATTCAGGCTCATAGTCAAGATGGATCCGATAATTTTAATTCTGTAAGAAAACTTTTATTCATGAAGTAATTGTTTTTCGTTCAACACACAGCCCGTCCGTGATTTAAGGACGGGTCGTTTAATTAAGATTTAATAAAAAAATCGATCTATATCTTTACAAGGACATGCCGGGTTGAGAAGTGACCTTTTTTCCAATTGTGAGTTTAACACATAAGTTATGAATTGACTATAAATTAATCTATTGATGGAGAAATTATGATTAGATTTTTCTTTCCATTGCTGATTATAATTTTGGTTGTTTCCTGTTCTGTTCTTGGTCAAACAAATGTTTTAGACCGGGACAACTGGGTCGATTATGCTTCCGGTGAGTACGATATTTTCCCTAATATCACCTACTCCACGGCAAACAATACCGATCTCAAACTTGATCTCTATCAGCCCAAAGACCGTTCAAAACCGCATCCGGTGTTGATGCTCTTTCATGGTGGCGGGTGGGTTGCAGGTCAAAAGGAACGCAATACATTCCAATTGTTGCCATACCTATCAATGGGATGGGCGGTCATCAATGTGGAATACAGAATGGCGCGCAATGCATTGGCTCCTGCAGCTGTTGAGGATTGCCGGTGTGCGCTTCGATGGGTCGCGTCTCGCGCAAGGGAATTTAACTTTGATATTTCGAAAATAGTACTGACTGGCGGATCTGCAGGAGGACATCTTGCTTTGATCACGGGGATGTTGCCTCCAAATTCTGTCTTCGATCGCCAGTGCCCGACAAACGATAGCATTCGCTGGAATAGCGGAACTGAACCTCAGGTAAATGTCGCTGCCATAGTTAATTGGTATGGAATTACCGATGTTGTGGAATTGATTGACGGTCCAAATGCAAAACATTACGCGATAGAATGGTTCGGGAGTATGAGCAACAGAAAAGAGCTTGCCCAACAAGTTTCGCCGATTACATACGTAAGACCCGGACTTCCTCCAATTATAACTATTCAAGGTGATCAAGATGATATAGTACCATACTCGCAAACCGTACGGTTTCATGCTGCCCTGGATAAGGTTTGTGTACCGAACAAGCTAGTTACTATTTATGGCGCCAAACACGATGGTTTCAACCGGCAAGCTCTGGTAAACAGCCTAATGGCGATAAGAGAATTCCTTCGCACAAACAATATATTAACGAAAAAGTAAAGTGTAATGAAAAAATATTCAACATCATCATATAGATTGTTATCAATCTATGTTGTATTTCTATGGTCTTCCTTTCTTTTTATTCAATCCATCCAGGCACAGAATTCCTCGGCGATTCCTCATTTGCAGAAACAGGGCACAGCTACTCAATTGATCGTGCACGAGAAACCGTTTTTAATGCTCGGCGGTGAACTGGAAAATTCAAGCACTTCGGATCTGAAGTATATGGCGCCTATCTGGCCGAAGTTGAAAGCGATGCATTTGAATACAATTTTGATGCCATTTTATTGGGAGTTTCTTGAACCACAGGAAGGGAAATTTGATTTCACACTTGTGGATAGTCTGATTTATTCGGCGCGTAAAAACGATCTGAAAATAGTTATCCTTTGGTTTGGCTCGTGGAAGAACAGCATGTCATGCTATGTCCCCCTTTGGATTAAAACAGATCAGCAGCGGTTTTTACGCGCACGCACCAAGGAGGGTATTACCGAGGAGATACTTACTCCGTTCAATGATGAGAACAGGAATGTGGACGCTCGCGCTTTTGCCGCATTGATGAAACATATTCGCACAGTGGACGATATAAACCACACTGTTATCATGGTACAAGTTGAAAATGAAATCGGCATGATTCCTGATGCAAGGGATTACTGTAAAGAGGCGAATGAGCATTTCTCGGTACAGGTGCCGATAGAGTTAATGAATTATCTTCAGAAAAATAAAGAACAATTAGATCCTGAAATTTATAAAATATGGCAAAAGATGAATTTCAAAACGTCAGGAACATGGGAAGAGGTTTTTGGCAAGAGTTTGCAGACCGACGAAATATTTATGGCGTGGTATTTTGCAAAGTATACAAATTACGTTGCGGAGGCGGGGAAAAAAGAATATCCATTGCCTATGTATGTGAATGCGGCCCTAATTCGGGCCGGTTTCAAACCCGGACAGTATCCAAGTGCAGGCCCGCTCCCTCATTTAATGGATATTTGGAAGGCGGCTGCTCCGAAGATAGATATCTTTGCACCAGATATCTATCATGGGATATTTTCGGAATGGTGCAGGAAATATGATCGATCCAACAACCCGTTATTTATACCCGAAGTATCCAACTCTCAGAGTGTGACTAATGCCTATTATGTATTTGCACGACACAATGCGATGGGTTACAGCCCATATTCAATTGAGAACGTCGCCAATCCGGAGAGTAATCAGTTCACTAAAGGATATGATATTCTTCACCAACTTACGCCATTGATTCTTGAACACCAGGGAAGAGGCACTATGGCGGGATTTTTACTCGATAGCATCGGGCAAACAACGCAGATAAGG
>JBEKLV010000136.1:0-8057 GCA_050008835.1 Bacteroidota bacterium
TGCAGAAAATCCACCCGAAAAGAAATTTCTTAAGACTGGAAAAATCAGAAAAGATGAATTTGAAGAAGTAAAATCGAAATACTCCAAAACATCAAATGTGCTGCCTGCTTTTCAAAAGCACAAAGAATATTGGGAAAACTTGTTTTCATCGTATCGGGTTGATGCACCGGACACGATCGTAAACCGGATGACAAATATCTGGAACCAATATCAATGTATGGTGACCTTTAACATGTCGCGGTCGGCATCTTTATATGAATCCGGAATTGGCAGAGGGATGGGATATCGCGATAGCAATCAAGATATCATAGGATTCGTGCACATCTTACCTGCTAGAGCACGTCAAAGGATATTGGATTTAGCAGGAACCCAGCTTCCCGGTGGCACATGTTTTCATCAATATCAACCGCTCACCAAAAAAGGAAATGCTGATATAGGTGGGGGATTTAATGATGATCCTCTCTGGTTGATTCTATCCGTTGCGGCTTATCTGAAGGAGACGGGTGATTATAGTATTCTAAACGAAAAGACCGGTTTTGCCGATGTTCAGAATTCTGCAACAACTTTGCTTGATCATCTCTATATCTCACTACAATATACGTTAAATCATCGAGGACCGCATGGTTTGCCGCTCATTGGCCATGCCGACTGGAATGATTGTCTTAATCTGAATTGCTTCTCTACGACACCAGGCGAAAGTTTTCAACTTGCAGGACATATCGAAAATGATAAAGTTGCAGAATCGGTCATGATCGCAGGTTTGTTTTGTAAAGCCTGTGATGAGATGACGAAAATTCTGAAAAATACAGGAAAACCTAAGCAAGCCGAAGATTTTCTGAAGGAAGCTGAAAATATGAGGAAGACAATTTACGAGCATGGGTGGGATGGCGAGTGGTTCCTCAGGGCTTATGATTCTTATAGCAGAAAGCTAGGTTCATCAGAAAATGAAGAAGGTAAAATATTTATTGAAAGCCAGGGCTGGTGCATTATGGGTGGTGCTGGATTAGAAAAGGGTTACGCAAAAAAAGCATTAGACAGTGTACGGAAACATTTAGCGACACCGAACGGAATTATTTTGCAGCAACCAGCTTTCCACAAATATTATGAGCACTTAGGTGAAGTAAGTTCCTATCCGCCTGGATATAAGGAAAATGCTGGAATCTTCACACATAATAATACTTGGATACAAATTGCCGAGACTATAATTGGCAGGGGAGATCAGGCCATGGAATATTACAAAAGCATTTGCCCTCCGACCAAAGAAGATCAAATAGATATTTATCGTTCAGAGCCTTATGTGTATAGTCAAATGACTGCAGGCAAAGATGCACTGACACCAGGTGAAAGTAAAAATTCTTGGCTGACAGGTACTGCGGCTTGGTCTTTCGTAGCTCTTTCTCAGTATATTCTCGGCGTACACCCGGATTACAACGGATTAATTATTGATCCTTGCATTCCGAGTTCTTGGAAAGAATATACTGTAATTCGAAAGTTTAGGAACAGTATTTATAATATTACAGTACATAATCCCAAAAACGTTTGTAAAGGCGTGAAGAGTTTGAATCTAGATGGAAAATTAATGAGCGGTAACTGCGTTCCAGATTTGAATGATGGAAAAATCCATATGGTTGAAGTCGAACTTGGTTAAATGGATGACAAGGTTAAGATACGGTATAGAAAGTGTATGATAGAGTTGATGATTACAATATAAGGTATGTGATCGAAACACCTTAAATTGGGTGATTTCTACTAAGAAACATTGATCGTACATTGCTATAAATAAGAGTATATTAAAAATGTAGAAAATGAAGTGATTCTTTTTAAAAATCTTATTAGCTGCAAGATTGAGATATTAATCAGATAAATAATTTAATCGAATAATATAGTAATTCATCGTTTATCGAGAAGGCGGATTCGGCGATCCGAAATGATACTTATGAAAAACTTCGTTAAAAAATATCTGCAATTTTGTCCCAAGACAGGAAGATTCGTTGGTTTTGGAAAACTCAACGGTTTATCGCGATTATTGTTTCCGTTTATTGGTATAGCTGCGATGGTGTGGGTACTTATTCGAGTAATTCCAAAACCCAGCCGCTTAACGTACCCATGTGTGAGGACAGCGATGCCCATTGCCTCTGGATTCATTGGTTATTTAGCAATGCTTGCTTTATCCAGTGTGGCTTTCTTCAGATCAAAAAAATCAATCCGGTATTATCCGGTTTTTTTTCTTGCTGCATTTGTTGTATTCGGAATCAGCGGTTCATATTTGACGAATTCATATTATAGCTGGCAACCGACTGTAAACATGATCGTCGTTTCTAATCAGCCGATGGGCGTCGCAAAAGGAATTTTTCCAGGAAGAGTTGTGTGGGTACACGATTCCACTGCGGTGAATCAGAATTGCAATATCAATAGCTGGTACTTGCCTGCGAATATCAATCAAACGACAGTCGATAAAATGCTTTCTTCTGCTTTGCATAGTGTAACAGGTCAAACAACTGATAGTGCGGCCTGGGTGGCAATATTCAAATATCATAATAATACTCGAGGGAAAGGAGCCGTCAATTACGTTAAAGGAGAGAAGATATTTATCAAAACAAACGCTACAAGCGCTTATATTGGCAATTATAATACAACCACCTTAGTATCGAATAATAATGTTTCTGAAACATCGGTAGCACCTATTCTTGCGGTTCTCCGGCAACTTGTCTATGTCGTCGGAGTTGCGGATAGTGATATTTATATCGGCGATCCGTTAAAGCACATCTACAAACACTTATACGATGTATGGCATGGAGAATTTCCCCATGCCCACTATCTTGACAATAGTGGATATACAAATCTGGGCAGAGAAAAAGTTGTCGCGAGTACGACTGCAATTATTCATTACTCCGACAAAGGTACGGTATTGCGGACTAATTCCATGAGCTCCGGAACGCCCGGTGTCCCTGTTCTGCAAAATAATCTATACACAATCTTTGAGACAGCAGAGTATGTTTTGAATATTCCTCAGCTGAAAGGTCATCAACGTGCCGGAATGACGATGTTCGCCAAAAATCACCTTGGATCTCAAATCCCTGGTCCAGGTGGGAATGCTGATTATCTTCATATGGGCTTAGTGCGACCTTATGGATTGTCGAACACGGATACTTCGACATTTAGGAGAACGAATTATGGAATGTATCGCACACAGGTCGATTTAATGTCACACAATTTATTAAGCGGCAAGAACCTCATCTATATTATGGATGCTTTATGGGGGACAGATTACGAACTTGATTTCCCATTAAAGTGGAAGATGCAGCCATTTAACAACCAATTTACATCCTCCATATTTGTATCACTCGATCCGGTGGCAATAGAATCGATCGGTTACGATTTTCTGAGAAGCGAATTCACCATCGAAAGTGGAAAAGATGTTTCTGTCCAAATGCCAGCCGTCGATGACTATCTCCAGCAGGCAGCAGATTCGAACAACTGGCCGGTCGGTATAAAGTACGATCCAAATAACACTGGTGTTCACGTCTACAGCCTCGGCGTGCATGAACATTGGAACAACGCTATCGATAAAAAATATACAAGGAACCTGAATCCCACAGCAGGAACAGGTATCGAATTGATAGAGACAGAACAATTGGCCACCAGTGTCGCAGATCGTGAGAATAGTCCGGAGTATTTCCAAATTTATCAGAACTATCCGAATCCATTCAATCCTAGTACAACGATTGCATATTCATTACCAGAAAAATCTTCAGTTGAAATAAAGATTTTCGATTTGCAGGGACGCGAAATAAAGTCGTTCACGATTGGTGCGCAATCGGCAGGATATCAAAGAGTTGTATGGAATGGAACAAATGATCGTGGCAATTCATTGTCTAGCGGAGTCTATATTTATAGAGTGAGAGCATCATCGTTGGGGGATGGAAAGACATTTGCTAAATCTGCAAAGATGCTGCTGCTCAAGTGATCGCATCCAAAATAACAGAATAGATGAATCGGAAGTGAATCTTATATCAGAAACCAAGCGCAGATGAAAGTGAATCGGCATTACATTCGTGTCTTTATAATTGCTTTATCCCTCTTATCTTTTATTCCATGCTGGGTAAAAGCCCAGAGTGGCTTAGTTCAAGATAATCCTGTGCTCGTACCGAACGCTACAATCGTTCCAGTCATCGATGGAATTGGAAATGACGCTTGCTGGCAAAATGTTCCTTGGCAACCTATTGCACAAGTATGGATTCCGTATGGAGCAATAGTGGACTCAAATGATTTTTCGGGACGATACAAGGTTGTCTGGTCGTCAACGACAAACTTGCTGTACTTCTTGATTGAGGTTCACGATGATGTTTTTGTGGATGGATTTGTCCCCGGCCAACAACCCGATATCTACAATTTTGATATCAGCGAAGTTTTCATCGATGAAAATGCATCCGGCGGCGATCATCAATATGATACCGATACTACAAATGCCGAAAACGCTTTTGCTTATCATATGTATGCTCCCTGTCCCGCAGACGGGCAAGTTACAACTGCATTGTATGCCGATGATATAGCAGGAACCCCGTCTAAAAATCAGCGGGTGAACTACACCTCACACTTCCCTCAATTCGCATTACGTAGAACCGGACAAACGGCGGTCAGGGAATTTTCTCTCATCGTGTATAAAGACACATATGACTACACATCCACCGATAGCGCCAAGGCAGCAGCGAGATCGCAATTGTACACTGGTAAAATGATGGGCTTATCTGTTGCCTATTGTGACGACGACCATCCCAATAGAAACCCGAAAGCACGGGATAAAATGATTGGTTCTGTTTGGGAGCCGTACCCGGGCAACCTGCATTACCAGAATGCAAATTATTTTGGGCGTGTTAAGCTGGTTGCTGAGAATGCAACAGGCGTCGAAAACGAACATACCGTTCAAATCAGCCCAATCAGACTTTATCCAAATCCAGCGTCGTCCACTTCGCAGTTGCAATTGGATAATTCATATCGGGGCGAGGTTACGATTCGATTGTTTAACCTTCTGGGTCAGGAGGTATTTTGTACAGTGGGTTCCAAAGCGGATCGGCTGTTCACTCAATCACTTGTCTTGAATCGGTTGCCTTCAGGTGTTTACTTCATCCAAACGCGAATGGGAAAATCTATCTTCTGTGAAAAATTCATCATTACTCAGATGAAGTAAAGATGTCTACATTCGATGATGTATTTTTGATAGAATAAGTGATGTTGATATTCCGTTGTCCTTTTCAAATGAAAGTGATTTAATTTATATTTGTGAAAAATACTAAATATATGAAAATACTACTTAGATATAATTATTTTTTTCTCTTATTCTGTCTGCTAAGTTTTCAGTTGCAATCGCAGACTACACATTCTGTAGGGAATCGGTTTGTCCTTAATACCGATTATAGTCGGTTTTGGCAAAACGATTCTACGATGTATGTGGAAATAGCAACCGCAGTCTATCCGAGTCTTACAGTTTTCAAGCAAGACTCCTCGGGATATCATGGGAAAATCGATTTGATTATTTTAGTTCAGGATACATCAAGTGGGGCATTTGTTCACAAGGATCGGTTCAACATCCCAATTAATCTTGTCGATTCTACTTCTCTTGTTGGAATAAAATCTATTGTCAATAATATGACTTATGCTTTAAGATATGGTTCATATAAAATTTCTGTATTCGGTATTGATATCTTCGATCGGTCACGACGAGATAGTTCATCGTTTTTGATCGATATTATGAAGAAACCCAACGAAGTTGCTCTTAGTGATATCGAGTTATGCTCAAGCATTACCGAATCCTCAGATCAAAAAGATGTCTTTTATAAAAATACATATCGAGTTATCCCTAATCCAAATTGTGTTTATGGCTCAACGACTTTTCCTCTCGTATACACGTATATGGAATTCTATAATCTGAAGATGAGAACAACTTATGCAATCAAAGGACAAATTGTGGATTCGAAAGGTGTTGTTAAAAAGCAACATACACATCTTCGTCGATTCTCAAAGTCCAATGTAGTTGATGTAACAACGCTGAACGTTACTTCGATTGGTTCCGGTAAATATAACTATGAAGTTATCCTTTCCGATACGCTTGGCAACGGGATTGCCAAATCACAACGGCCGATTTATCTCTACAATCCCAATGTCCAATCGACGCAAGCAACAATTCTTTCAGAAGGAAGCGCTGTGTATGCTGGTTTTTCTTTTGATGAACTTGCTGAGGAATTTCGGATTGCAAAATATGTAACACAATCTGAGGATAACAAAACATTCGATAAGTTAACGACAGTAGAAGCACGTCAGGAATTTTTACAAAAATTCTGGACAAGAGTTGAAAAAGAAGAACTTGGTGGTTTAAATCTTACAAGATCTATTTATCTGCAAAGAGTGCAGACTGCCAATCAACGTTATAAGACATACGCGAAGGAAGGATGGCGTACAGATCAAGGTCGTGTGCTGGTCCTCTATGGAGAACCTGATGAAATACAGAGATTTGCCAACTCGAATGATAGCAAACCGTACGAGGTTTGGAATTATCGGCATATAGACGGCGGTGTTGAATTTGTCTTTATTGATCTTACAGGGTTTAATGAATATATCCTAGTCCATTCTACGAAGCGTGGTGAAGTACAAGATAATTCATGGCACGAATTATTAAATCGCACGCCTTTTAGTGATCAATAAAATATCGAATTCGTCTTTATTGATCTTATGGAGTTTAATGAATATATATTGGTCTATTTTACGAAACGCGGCGAAGTAGAAGATAAATCAGGGGAACAATTATAAAAACGTGACAGCAGCAGATAAGACAATTCACGACAGCAAATTATTTTAACAAACGAAGATTGACTGCGGATATCCTGGTTAAATACTCCTTTGTTCGATTGCACCATCAGTTATATCGTTGATGAAGAAAATAGGAAGGGATTTGATCATCGTATTCAACGATTCGATCATTTTCTCTGATATTATATGGGTTTGTATATAAAAAAAACTTACCTCACCTTAACAGCGTTCCTGTTATTTTCTTTAGTCCCATTTCTAACAGCTCAACCATTTCCTTATCAAGACTCCACTTTGTCAGTTGATCAACGTGTGAGCGATTTGATAAGCAGAATGACGCTCGATGAAAAGATCGGGCAAATGATGCAAGTCGATTTGTCTGTGGTCCAAAATAATCCATCCATTCTGACGACGAATAATTTAGGTTCTGTACTGAGCGGAGGAGGTGAATGTCCTGCGGTTAATAGGCCACTGCCACTAAATTGGGCAAATATGTATGACACGTTGCAATCGTATGCATTGAAAACACGGCTAAAAATTCCAATAATCTACGGAATTGATGCTGTGCATGGACATAACACTGTGTACGGTGCCACGATCTTTCCGCATAACATTGGAATAGGATGTACAAGGGATCCTGAGTTAGCAAAAAAAGCAGCAAGAATAACAGCAATGGAAGTTGTAGCAACAGGCATTGATTGGACATTCGGTCCGTGCATCGCTGTTCCACGAGATGAAAGATGGGGAAGGACGTACGAGGGATTTGGAGAAACGCCGGAATTAGCTCAGCTTTTCGGTTCATCCGAAATACGAGGATTTCAAGGAGATTCATTATCCGCCTCGACAAGTATTTTGGCTTGCGCAAAACATTATCTCGGAGATGGTGGAACTACTGGTGGAGTAGACCAAGGAAATACTCAAGGAGATACTGCAACCATAAGAAAACTTTTTTTGCCGGGATATATTTCAGCCGTTGATTCAGGTGTAGGGAGTATCATGGTATCTTTTAGCAGTATCAACGGACAAAAAATGAGTAGTAGTAAGTATTGGATTACCGATGTTTTAAAAAATGAACTGGGATTTAAAGGATTTATTGTCTCAGATTGGGGTGCAATCGATCAGTTAACAAGCAATTATACTGATTGCGTTGAACAATCGATCAATGCCGGAATCGATATGGTAATGCTGCCTTTTGAATATGCTGCTTTTCATAATTCCATGGATAGTCTTATCAGTAAAGGCAAAATCGATACTGC
>JBEKLV010000137.1:0-8042 GCA_050008835.1 Bacteroidota bacterium
GATACGCTGTCGCTGACCTCCAGAAAGCTGTAGTCCTCTCTCGCCCACTTCTGTGTCATATCCTTTTTCCAGTTTTTCAATAAAATCATGCGCATTTGCATCTCTTGCAGCTCGCAATACTTCCTCTCTTGTCGCTTCGAGTCGACCATATTGAATATTGGTAAATACTGTACCTGAAAAAAGAATTACATCTTGCGGAACAATAGCAATCTGATTTCTAAGTGAATACAGATCCACTTCCTGTATATCAATCCCGTCGATATAAATATTTCCCTTTTGAATGTCATAAAACCGTGGAATCATATTGACAAATGTGCTTTTGCCTCCTCCGCTTGGGCCGACAAGTGCGATCTTTTCGCCGCCTCTTACCTGCACGTTAATGTCTTTTAATGCTTGAATGTCATTGTTGTATGAAAATGATACATTGTGATATTCTACTATTCCGTTTGCAATTGTAATGGTATGAGCTGCTTTTTTATTTGATTCTTTAGGATGATCGAGTATTTCGAAGATATAACTGGCAGATACCAGTGTTTTTTGAATCCGTGCTGCGCTCTCGCCTAACGCTTTTACTGGTTTAGCTAAGTTAATCATTACGATGAGGAAAAAAAGCATTGTCTCAATTGTCATCAAACCTTTAATAAAAAGATATCCGCAAAAAATTACAAGCAATGAAGCAGCAGTAGTATTAAATAATTCGTTTGTCGGACTTAGCAATGCAATAACACGGACAATTTTCATCGAATAATGATAATTGGATTCCACTTTTTGCTTGAACGAACTCTTTTCTTTCTCTTCTCGCGTAAACGATTTTACAATACGGATTGCTGAAATGCGCTCTTGAATAAACGCGGAGATTTCTGCGAGCGTATTCGTGAGTGCATGGCTGTATGATCGAATCCTATCACCAAATTTGCGTGAGATTTCGCCGGATAGAGCAAAAATAAGAATTGCGACTATAGCTAACTGCCAATTTGTATAGAACAATGCTATCGCAAAAACAAAGGTGTAGACAAGGTTCTGTGCCATTTCGACGATAAGAGTGATCGATTGTTCAATATTATTCACGTCGTTTGTAATGCGCGACATGATATAACCTGTTTTGTTTTCATCGAAGTACTTAATTGGCAAAACTACTATACGGTCGAACAATTCAATTCGAAACCGCATCATAATCTTTTGTTGAACTGAGCTCATTACATATTCGCGCACGTACACGAAAGTCACTTTTATCAGAACAATGACGATAACCGCAAGAGCGAATTTATAGATCAGTTCAAAACTCTCCTGCTGCCCATGAATTGTAAATGAATAAAGAAGTTTTTTAAACAGGTTCAGCGGTACTGCCACATTTATTTCTTGACCTAAGCGTACTTGTTGGCTGATTGTCTGCAGGATTTCAAATAGACGGGCGATCAAATACGCCGAGACAGTATCTGCGGTACTCATAATAGCAACCGAAACAAGACCTGCCAGTATCCGCCATTTGTACTTTAAAAAGTATTTAGAAAGACGAAATAAGATACTTAATGGACTCATATTATTTTAACGTACGACAAAATCGTCCGAATCGCAATTCATTGAAAAAACCGCCTTAATGATGTACAGCCCCTGCTGATGTGCTGCTTTTTGAATCATTAAAATATTTTAGAATATTCCTTGCAGTTGTTTTGCCAACAATTGTGATGAGTTGTTCTTCTGTAGCAGCTCGAACACCTTGTATAGAATTAAATGTTTCCAATAGCTCTTTTGCTCGTTTTTTTCCAACACCTTGAATCATATCAAGTTCTGACTGGATTATTCTTTTTGTTCGCACAGAACGATGAAATGTAACTGCGAATCTATGAGCCTCGTCTCTAATTTGCTGCATCAACCGAAGTCCCGATGAAGTTCGTGGCAATTGGACAGGTTCGTTCTGATTTGGCAGGAATACTTCTTCAAGCCGCTTTGCTAAACCAATAATCGGTACCGTAGTGAGCTCTATTTTTTGTAGCACTTCGAGTGCAATGGAGAGTTGTCCTTTTCCCCCATCAACCATTATGAGGTCCGGAAGTATACTCTTCTCCCGAAGAATTCTTGTATATCTTCGCTCAACGACTTCTTGCATGCTGGCAAAATCATTTGGCCCCTCAACCGTGCGGATTCTGAACTTTCGATATTCGCTTTTCTTTGGTTTTCCATCTGCAAATACGACAAGTGAAGCGACAGTGTCAGCTCCTTGAATATTTGAAATATCAAAGCATTCAATTCTTCGCGGTGGAGCAGACAAACGAAGATCTCGCTGAAGCGCTTTGATCGAATTAGGCAAAGTATCTCCACGCTTGAGTCGCATTAATTCCAATTCATCTAACCAGAATTGTGCATTTGTGCGCACCAGTGCAATAAGTTTTGCTTTCTCGCCAGATTTTGGGAATTGCAAATTCACTGGATGACCGCTCTTCTTTTCCAACCATTTTTGAATAATCTCTATATTGTTCATCTCAGCGGATAAAAACAATTCAGGTGCAATATCTTCTTGCTCAAGATAATAACGCTCAATAACAGCCTCCAATAGCTCGCTAATGGGCTTTCCAGAGGCATTTGAGAGGTAAATATGCTGGCTCCCGATCATTTTACCGTCTCGAACCTTGAAAATGACAGCACACGCATCATCTTCTTTAGAAACAAGCGCAATGATATCACGATCTGTTTCTGTTGAGTCCACAATCTTCTGCTTTTCCGAATACACACTGAGTGCATTCACTCGATCCCGAATTATAGCCGCTTCTTCAAATCGCGATGCATCAGCGTTCGTATCCATCTCTTTCTTCAATGATTCGATTACACTCTTTGTTTTTCCACGAAGAACTTGTGCAGCCTGATCAATTAACGCATTGTAATGCCCCTGTGAAACATATGCTTCGCACGGACCCTCACATTTCTTTATGTGATAATCGAGACACACCTTAAATTTATTCTTTTTGATTAACTCTTCGGTTAAGTCAAAACTGCAACTGCGAACCATAAAAAGATCTCGCACTGTTTTAAGTGCATTTCGCATGGATTTTACATCAGTATAAGGACCGAAGTAACGAGAGCCAGATGTTTTATGGCGGATTACATAAATACGCGGGAATGGTTCATTTGTAATAGCAATATAGGGATAGCTCTTATCGTCTTTAAGAAGGACATTATAACGAGGCTTGAGTTGTTTTATAAGGTTAGCTTCGAGAATTAGTGCTTCAATCTCGTTATCCGTAACTGTAAGTTCGACATCGACGATTTTAGAAACCATCGCATCGATTCGTAGATCAACTGGTCGAGATTTATGGAAGTATTGCCTAACTCGATTGCGTAGGTTTTGCGCTTTGCCGACATAGATGACTTTATCATCAATATTCTTAAACTGATACACACCCGGTTTAGTTGGGAGCGCTTCGATTTTTTCAAGCAAAGAAAGATCTGCCCCAGAAAGTGTGATTGTTGAATTAGCCATTTTATCAGATATAAATAAATTATGATGATGTAGCGAATAATTATCTTGAATAATGCCATCAAACAATTGATTGCTTACCGATATTCTTTTGCAACTCCTCGTCGATAAAAAGCAAAGATATCACCTATTGATGCAAATGCAACACCGATCAAGACAAGTGCTGATCCTATATACACATCGTTCGTGATTTTTTCACCCATTACTATAACACCAATGACAACAGCAATGACTGGTGTAATGAATGCTGAAAGAGAAAGAATAACGGCTTCAACGTGCTTTACTAACCAAAAATAAATTACAAATGTGATTACAGTACAAAAAATGGAAAGATATACAATGGCTCCAATAGATTGTACGTTAAAAATTATATTTGAATAATCTTCAAAGATCATACTTGCGGCAAATAATGGCAAGGCACTTAAAGACATAGAACAGAAATTTAGCGTTACAGGATGTGCATCTTCGCCTAATCGCCGCAGGTATACTAAACCAAAAGCCTGAATGATTGCACCTACGATTATAGCGGCCATACCATAAAACATTCTGAGATTAACTGCATAAAATCCATTGTTAAAAATAAAGATCACACCAAGAAATCCAATCATTATTCCAATTATTCTAATAGGTTTGATTTTTTCGTTTGGAAGTAGGAAATGCGAGACTATTGCAACCCAAAAAGGATAAGTAGCAAAGAGAACAGAGGCAAGCCCGGAACCTACTTTAAGTTGCCCCCAATAGATAAGCACAAATGGAATTGTAAACGATGTTAAACACATAATAAGCACCAGCATCCAAAACTTTTTCCCCTTTGGTACCGTGAGATTTTTCTCTAAGACAATCAATCCGAGGATAACGCTTGCTAAAGTTAGACGAATTCCAAGAGAAAGAAGCGGTGGGATTGACTCAATACCAATTTTTACTGCTGCCCAAGAAGATCCCCAGATTAGGCAGATGACAACAAAACCAAACAATACTTTCAGTCGAAGCGACATTGGTTGATCTAATTATTTCTTACTGTTATAACCAAGCTGGCGCAGCATAGCTTCGCTCTCTCGCCACTTTTCCTGTACCTTCACGTGAAGTTCAAGGAATACTGGACGCTGCAGAAATTCCTCAATCTGGATTCGCGCTGATGTTCCTACATTTTTAAGAGCTTCCCCCTTTTTACCAATGATGATGCCTTTTTGTGACTCGCGTTCTACAATAATGTCGGCGCTGACGAGAGTTTTCCCTGTTGCTCGTTCTTTGAATTCACGAATCTCTACCGCTGTTGAGTATGGAATCTCCTCGCTGAACTTTTCAAACAATTGCTCTCTTATAAATTCTGCCACAAAGAACCGTTCAGGCGATTCACTGACTATATCTTGAGGATAAAAAGCTTCATGCTCTGGTAAGTACTTAATTAACGATTGTATTACGGCACCCATATTATCATGTCGTAAGGCTGAGATAGGAATAATCTCTTTGAAATAATTTTGTTTAGCGAATGTTTCTATAACCGGCAATAATTCTGCTTTATTTATCTTGTCCGCTTTGTTAATTATTAGAAGCACAGGCTTCGTTTTGCATAATGGAATGATACGTTCGCTTACTTCGATCGGCAATTCAGTTCCGCATGATGTTTGTGTCATAACAAGAACGACATCTGACTCTGCAAGAGCACTTTCGGCGCTCTTCACCATTTCCTTATGCAGAAGATATTTTGGTTTAAGCAATCCGGGCGTATCCAGAAAAACAATTTGTGCATCTTCCCTGCTGAGAATTCCGAGTACACGCTGGCGAGTTGTTTGTGGTTTATTCGTAACGATTGAAATCTTTTGTTCCAGTAAAGCATTTAGAAGCGTGGATTTCCCCACGTTTGGTTCACCAACAATAGCAACGTAACCGGCCTTATAATCTGTTGTTATATTTTCCATATTTCTTGACAAAAAAGCGCTCCATCAATTTATTGACAGAACGCTCGACGGACACATTTATCAGTTAATTTATCGATCCGGCTCATAAAAATTACACGGCATTTCCATCTCATTCTTTAGTTTTCAATTATCCGCCGTGACAATTTTTATACTTCTTGCCGCTTCCACATGGGCAAGTGTCGTTTCTTCCAATTTTGGGACCAACACGAATTTGCTGCACTCTTTGACCACTTTGTGGCTGCTGCGCTCTTTGTTGCCCGTCTCCTGATGCAGCAGGTTCTTTATTTGCCGCAAATCCTGCACCTGTGGCAGAATCGTGAGTCAATACCATATCTTCGCGGCGCGTTTGTCGTCGTCCGCGCTGCATCGGCATTTGCTCTGGCCGTTCGGGATATAATTTGAAAACCATATTGAGCACATCAGTCGCAATAAATTCCATCAACTCTATGAACATTTTGAAAGCTTCACTTTTATACTCAACTAATGGATCTTTTTGTCCATAACCGCGTAAGTGAATACCTTCCTTAAGGTCATCCATCTCGCGAAGATGATCCCGCCATTTGTTGTCAATCACTTGGAGCATCGCCATCTTTTCGAGCATAGTCATAAATTCGGCGCCAATTTGCTCTTCTTTGCGGAGATAAAATTCTTCGGTGGCTTTTATAATTTCATCTGCAACACCTGTTTCGCCAAGTGATTGGAACTGTTCCGGTGTCATTTTTAAATCGGTAAGGAAGCGTGCACGAACTTCATTTCGCAGCCCCTCAATGTCACCTTCGGAATAATATGCTTGCACCAATTTGTCAACAGAATCACGCAGCATATCAAAAATATCATCTCGTATATGTTCGCCTATTAAAGCATGACGCCTACGGGCATAAATTACTTCGCGCTGCTGGTTCATCACGTTATCATATTCCAACAAGCGCTTGCGAATACCGTAGTTGTTTTCTTCAACTTTTCGCTGGGCACGTTCAACAGACCGTGTGATCATCGGATGTTGGATAACTTCTCCCTCTTTCAGGCCCATCCGCTCCATAATTTTTGCAATGCGTTCGCTTCCGAACAAACGCATTAAGTCATCCTCCAGCGAAAGATAAAAACGCGATGAACCGGGATCGCCTTGACGCCCTGAACGTCCGCGTAATTGCCGATCAATACGTCGTGCTTCGTGACGTTCGGTTCCTAAAATATGCAATCCGCCGATATCTTTAACTCCTGGACCAAGCTTGATGTCTGTGCCGCGTCCAGCCATATTTGTAGATATTGTTACGGCACCCGGCAATCCGGCATGTGCAACTACTTCAGCTTCCCTCTGATGCTGTTTTGCATTCAGTACATTGTGTGGAATACCTTTACGCTTAAGCATTCTGCTGATTGTTTCTGAAACATCTACGCTCGTAGTTCCAACTAATATAGGCCGCTGAATTTTTCGCATTTCTTCAATTTCAGCAATGACAGCATTATACTTTTCTCGTCTAGTCTTGTAGACTTGATCATCATGATCTTCACGAATCATCGGTTGATTTGTTGGAATAACAACAACATCGAGCTTGTAGATATCAAAAAACTCGCCTGCTTCGGTCTCGGCAGTACCTGTCATACCGGCAAGTTTCTTGTACATTCTAAAATAATTTTGAAGTGTTACAGTTGCCAGCGTTTGAGTGTCGCGCTCAACTTTAACGCCTTCTTTTGCTTCTATCGCTTGATGCAATCCTTCTGAATAACGTCTCCCGGATAAAAGACGGCCTGTGAATTCATCCACAATCATAATTTTGCCGTCTTCGGAAACAACGTATTCAACATCTTTTTCGTAAAGAGCGTATGCTTTTAATAGTTGATGGATGGTATGAATTCGATCATTTCGATCTGCGAATAACTTGTTTGAGTCATCTTTTCGTTTCTGCTTTTCTTCGATAGAAAGCGATGCGTCGCCTTCTATCATACTTAACTCAGTTCCAATGTCCGGAATTATAAACAAATCCTTATTGTTACCGGGATACTCCTTAGCAAGAAATTCTCTTCCCTTTTCTGTAAGATCAACAAGATGAGATTTTTCATCGATGCTAAAATACAATTCATCATCAATTTCGTGCATTCTTGCACTTTGATCCTGCATATACTCATGCTCAGTTTTTTGCGTGAGTGTTTTGTTAGATGGTTCTGCAAAAAGTTTTAAAAGTTTCTTATTCTTCGGCAAGCCACGCTGCGCGCGCAGCATTTGAACACCAGCTTCTTCAGCTCTGTTTTGTTGCAGGAATAATTCTGCATCAGATGTAATTTTTGCTACATAATTCTGTTGCGCTCTGACTAACCGCTCGACATACGGTTTCATTTCATCAAACTTGTGATCTTCGCTGGCAACAGGCCCGCTGATAATAAGGGGCGTTCGTGCTTCGTCAATCAGTACCGAATCAACTTCATCCACTATGGCGTAGTTATAGGGACGCTGAACCATTTCCTCAGCATTTACCACCATATTGTCGCGCAGATAATCAAAACCGAATTCATTATTTGTACCATAAGTAATATCAGCTGCGTATTGAATGCGCCGCTGGTAGGGACCCATGTTTTGCAGAATGCAGGCAACCTTCAAGCCTAAAAATTCAAAGACCTTGCCCATCCACAAGCTATCACGGAGCGCAAGGTAA
>JBEKLV010000138.1:0-7993 GCA_050008835.1 Bacteroidota bacterium
AATAAGAATGTTAATTTCGTACGGTGAGTATTTTCCAAATGATGCATCTGGTTTTTTAGATCCATAGACCCTATACCAGATATAACCTTGCGAACCATATCCTCCCATATCAATATCCGACGCATGTAATGTAAACATACGAGTGAGGAAGTGATTGATCAAAGCCAAGAGTTTCATTTTATTCGTCTCATCCGTACGCGTCATGACATCGCTAATCATCATTTGTCGTTCAAGTCCAGTAACCGACTTAGGAAGCTGAGATGCCATTTCCTTTAAAATTCTTGTTGCATTAATAACAACTGGCGGTAATTCCGTTGGTAGGGATATATCAGGTGATTCCTTCGGAGAAGTCAATGGTGGTTGGGGCGTCATTTAAATAAATTCTATTGTTTAAAAAAGAACATTCTTTGTCAAATTATTTTAAATAGTTTATATGCCCTTGCTCGATTAAATAATAAGAAACTCCAACTGAAAAAGCAACAGATATAAAGGAGTTTTTTAAGTGAAAGCACCTTCCCCCTTGTGTAGAAATCACATACACGTTTTATGAATTCAATAATTCCGTAAATTTATGTTTTTTAAAATAAAAATGGCATTTTTATAATTTAGTGCCTTATGATATAGTCGTACCAATCCTATATATTTGAATTTTAGAAAGTTTAATCTTCTTCTGTAGTAGTCGCTACAATTTCTTCAAGTGTAGTAGATCCTTCTTTCATACGCTCCATACCAGATCGACGTAATGTCCACATGCCATCTTTTGAAGCCTGTTCCCGAATAGCATTTTCATCTACTTTCTCACCAGCATTAAGAATGATGTCCTTGATAGCTTTTGTAAAATACAGCGCTTCATGGATAGCAGCTCGACCTTTATAGCCGCCACTGCATTTTTCGCATCCTACAGCTTTATAGAATGTATGTGTGGCAACATCCTCTTCAGTAAAACCGAATTTCAGCAAATCGTCTTTTTCGCTACTATCCATCGGTTGTTTACATATTTTACAAAGAGTCCGGATAAGTCGCTGGGCTACGATAACATTGATTGCGTATGCAAGTAAAAAGGGCTCAATACCCATTTTATAGAGACGGGCAATTGCACTCGGCGCGTCATTTGTATGTAATGTGGAGAATACTAAATGGCCTGTATTCGCCATCTTCACAGCAGTTTCTGCGGTTATTTTATCGCGCATTTCACCTACAAGCACAATATCCGGATCGTGACGCAGGATACCACGAATAGCTTCCTCAAATCCCATTTTGGGGCCAATTTTTAGTTGACGTGCACCTTTAATAATATATTCAACTGGTTCTTCAATCGTCAGTACGTTCACTGTAGGGTCAATAACCTGATATAATGCTGCAATCAGGGTTGTTGATTTACCAGAACCTGTAGGACCTGTAAGGATAATAATACCTTGAGGCTTGTTAATTGCTTTGTAGAAAAAGCCACGAGCCGGTCCTTGCAAACCAAGCTTTTCGAGATCGGTGATTACTTTGCGATCATCTAAAATACGGATTACAATACTCTCAAACTTGTGCTTAAATTCCGTAGTCACAATCGGCATAATTGAGACACGAAATCGCATTTGATGTCCATCGATGACACGTTGGATGAACCCGTCTTGCGTCATTTCACGTTCGAATCTATCTACATTTTTTGTACGATCCTTGACAACAGCAAGCACCGCCTCTGGCACTGTGTTTTCCTGAACATGCCAGACTCTTAGATCGCCATCAATGCGAAATAAAAAGTTAGTCCGATTCCCCTCTGCTGCAACAATATGTATGTCACTCACATCTTTTCGAACTGCTTCAACCAAACATCCTTCGAACAGATTAACCAAGGCGCTTTTGCTAATCTCTGCTTCGAGTGCCTGCTCATCAAGTTGCTCATCTTCTCCACCGCTGGATTCATCAACCGAGATTTTATTGTCGTCGAGGAGTTTGAGGAATTCATTCTGCGCTGGTGCCACCTTATCCATCAACGATTGTAAATCTTTCAAGCGTACATAGCAGATTTCATATTTCTTCACGTTGAAACTGCGAGCTACGATTGGCAAATTGCGGTCTGTTGGATCTGCAGCGATAATAATGAGCTTATCGGGTTGGCGTTCATCAAACTTGAATGGTAGCATCTTTGATTGGACCATCATTTCACGTTGCTGATCTGAGAGTTGTTCTATGTACTTCTTCACGAAGGCGATTCGCGCTTCCTCGACTTTTTCGTCATTGAGGAATATTTCACGAAATGCATAAAGGTTCGCTACTTCGCGAAAGACAGCATCATGATCAGCACCAAATTCCGTTACAAGAATCTGCCCCAAATTCTTGCGATTCTTCTTGTTATCATCGGAATCCTTCATCTTGAGCGATTTCTCAAGCGTCTCAAAATCGATTATACCTTTTTTAAGAAGTGTATATCCGATTTTATCAGTTATATCTATTTCAGGCATGGTTCTATTCCTTTGTCTTTGACAACATCTTCCTTACATTTACGGAAGTAAAAAATACAATGGTAAAAGCATGTGCTGTCCTGGGGTTTCTGGCTTTACTAACGCTGTTTCTGAAGAAACAAGGGTTAATGCTGTCAGCACAATCATCATAATCATCGATACAGCTAATTGAATAGCTTCAATTGCATTCTTCATCCTATAAGATGTTTCTTTTTCATAATATTCCGCTAGCTGAAGAGCTGTAGTCTTTACAGTTCCCGTTTCCGCCCCTGATGCGAATCTAGAGATAGCTGTTTTAGTGAATACGCCGGTTGCTTCAAATGCTTCCGTCAGACCTTTTCCACGTTCAAGCATCATCGGTATGGCGATCGTTTTAATCTGTTGTTCCATATATCTGTTGCCGCATGCCTCTGCTGCCATACGAATGATTTCAATATTTTCACCTGATCCGCTATATAGTGCATAAAACACTCGGCAAAATATTTCTATTGCAGTTTTATGAAACATAGGACCTAAAACCGGAATTCTGATTAAATACTTGTCCATTAAAAATTTTCCTCTTTCTGTTCTCAAGAAGCGTACCAAAATAACACTTGGCACACCTAGTAGAATTAAAAGAACGATTGCATTTTCGTCCAGCCAATAGCTCGCTTTCAGTGTTGCTGCTGTCATGGGAGGAAGTTTGATATGAAACTTGACAAACATTTCTGCTGTCTTAGGGAAAATATAGTAAACATAAAACAAGCAGGCTAAGAATAGTACAAAAAGAGTGATCAAAGGTGTAATAAGAGCGCTTCTAAGGTTTTTTTTAAATTCCATATTGCGTTCCATAAATTTTGCAGCGCTTTCATAAATCTCTGCCATATTCCCGCTCTTTGAAGCAAGACCAAGCATTTGCGCTGTGAATTTACCAAGCACTGGCGCTTGTTTCATAAACACTTTTTCACTGTCTTTTCCTTGTTTTAGTTCTGCATTGATTTCTTTAATTGAATCGCGCAATCCTGCATTGGGAATGTCATTGATTAACAATTGCATTACTTCGTTGAATGGAAGTTTCTGCCTCATTAAATCTGTACTCACTCTTACAAAAGAGATAACGTCAACGGCAGGAGCGGCATGCAGCTTGTTCCCAAACAATTTCTTTCTGACATAAAGAACATTAAATCCCATTTTTTCCAGCGCCATTCGGACTTCATCAGCAGTAAACGCCTTCTGCTCACCATCAATCGGTTTGTCAGTTCCCTTTCTTACGCGATAAATGAATGACGCGCGCTCGTGAATGCCTGTCACTTTGAACTTTTTCTCACGCGAAAGTTCTGCTGCTTTACTTTTGGCAATACTTTTATTGTCAGCAGTGATAGAACCGGAAACCGTTTTTCCAGCAAGCGATACACCATCAACACGATATTCAGGCATAGGACTTATTTCTTTAAATGTGATTGTTGATTATTTAAATTCCATCCATACGATAATACACTTTTTCGTTCTTTGTGTCAAGAACCGATAACTCGACACGCAGCAATAAAAACGGAACTCTGCCGAAACGAGATTTTATTATTGAATTAGATGAATTGCCCCTATTTAAGTTTATATGAACCTAAAATGCTAACGGGAACGCCTCTCGCACCAGGTCCTCACCTTAGCATAATGTTCTGCCTATATTTACCCTATTTGCCATCTATAAAAATATATAGGGCATCGATAAAGAAAAAACGCTTTGTTCCTGTGCCCTCTTTTTGCGAAAAGAAATTAGCCATGTACGGCTTCTATCTTCGTGTCGATCTTGCCAACTATCCGCGATGTTTAATCCACAATTCTCTGCTGAGTTGTAAGCCGAGTTCTCCAACTGTTTGGTGTTCTATCTATGTTTTATTGAATATAATCTATTCCTTTCAAACCACTAATGTTTTGCGACTTCACGGTTAAATTCTTCAATTAACGCATCGAACTGTGTCACTTCATCTTCAAATAATGCGCGCCAATATTCCGGTTCCCATTGCTCCCGTAATTCATCGGATGATTTTCCCTGTTGCTCAATCCGCGTAAAATATTTCAGATTATGAATTGCTTTTCGGCCGTAGTAAGTAAGTTCTTTATAGAAATCCATTTGCTGATGCAGTAATGGCCCGGCATGATCTTTCGCCGCTTCGATGGTGGAATACGCCCCGCGTTCGTTCCGGAGTTCTTCCACACGCGATTTATACATGTCGGCAGAGTCAGTAAACACCGTCAGCACCACATCGGACGAACCAAATTCATGATATTTCGCTGCCTTGATTGCTGAAAGCATATTCGAGATACTGGAGATGCCCATCAATCTCAAACTTTCTAACTGTACATCCGTCAAGCCCTGGGACTTTAAATATTTTTGTCCTTCGTCTTCATTGAATAATCGCAATAAGCGCATGCAATCTTCGTCATCAATTGCAACAACACTATCGGTATTGCGTGCATTGTGCACCCACGGTATGTGTTTGTCACCGATGCCTTCAATACGATGCTCGCCGAAACCGTTCATAGACAACGTTGGGCATTGTAATGCTTCACTTGCGACTATCTTCAAATGTGGATGGAGTTTCTTCAGATAATCGCCCGCAGCAATCGTTCCGGCAGAACCAGTTGCAGAAATGTATGCTGCTGCATTTCCATTCTTTATACCGAGTGCACGAAACACTTCTTCTAACGCGGGACCTGTCACGTTGTAATGCCAGATCGGATTTCCGAATTCATCAAACTGATTTAAAATGATATTGAGCGGATCTTTTTTTAATTCCCAGCATTTGTCATAAATCTCTTTTACGTTGGATTCGGTTCCGGGCGTTGCTATCACTTCAGCTCCAATTTCTTTCAACCACACAAATCGTTCTTTAGACATTCCTTCTGGAAGGATGGCAACTGCTGTGCAATTAAGCAAAGCACAATCGAACGCACCACCGCGGCAATAATTTCCCGTTGATGGCCACAGGGCTTTATGTTTACTCGGATCGAATTCACCACTCACAAGACGCGGAACCAAACATCCGAATGCCGCACCAACCTTATGCGCTCCAGTTGGAAAATATTTTCCAATGATACCAACAATGCGTGCATCAACGCCGCTGATAACTTTGGGAATTTCAAAATAATTCACACCGCCAAATCCGCCCGTCTTTACATCATTTTTCCATGTGATGCGAAATAAATTAAGCGGGTTTACATCCCACAAGCCGATTGCTGGAAGCTGTTTCTTTACATCATCGGGGATAAGTTTTGGATCGCGCATTTGCGCAAAAGTCGGTATAGTGATGCCCTGCTTCTTGCACCGTGCCGCAGTTTTCTTTACGACTTCATAATTTATGTGCTTAATGATTTTCGACATCTCTTACTCCTTGACACTGATCTTGATTGGACGAAACATTTCTTCGAACGTTGGTCCGAGAATTAATTTAAACACTGTATATAAATTTTAATTTTTTAACCGCATCCATTGTTGGCTCGATCACCGTGCCGGCACCCGCAACTTTCATTGCGCTCGCGATATCTTTCAAGCCATTGCCGGTCAACATACATACTACCTTCTCGTCCGATTTCACGAGGCCTTGCTTGACCGCTTTCTTCAATCCAGCGTACACAGCCGATGCTGCAGGCTCAGCGAAAATTGCTTCGCCCCGCGCAAGCTCCGCAATTGCCGCAATAATTTCATCATCGGTTACGGTAAGATATACACCGCCAGTTTCACGCACGGCACGTACTGCACGCACACCATCACGGGGTAAATCTGTGCTGATTGAATCGGCGATAGTTTGCGCATTGACAACAGTGATTTTGTCCGTTCCGGCTTTCCATGCATTATAACACGCCGCTGAGCCTTCGGCTTGAATGCCGATCAGTCTCGGCATTTTGTCGATCCAGCCAAGTGCAAGCAAATCACGCAAGCCTTTCCACAAACCGCTAATGATGTTGCCGTCACCAACGGAAACAAAAATAACATCAGGTGCTTTCCAACCCAACTGCTCGCACAACTCGATAGACGCTGTTTTCTTTCCTTCAACCGTATACGGATTAAATGCCGTATTGCGACAATACCAACCGAATTCTTTCGATACTTCCAGGCAGAGGTCAAAGGCTTGGTCGTACGTTCCTTTAACAAGGAGGACTCGAGCTCCGAAAATCAGCAGCTGCGTGATCTTTGCCGGTGGTGCAGTTTGCGGTACAAAAATCACTGTAGGCATTTTTGCGGCAGCAGCGAGACCAGCGAGTGCCGCGCCTGCATTGCCGGTGCTTGCGGTCGTGATGATATCAACGCCGAGTTCGCGCGCCTTAGCGACAACGACTGCGCTTGCGCGATCTTTAAACGACGCGGTAGGATTGCGACCATCGTCTTTGAAATATAAATTACTCAAGCCAAACTGCGGACCAAACGTTGTTGAACGATAGAGCGGTGTCCAGCCTACATGAAGCGGCGGTGCAGATTTATACGCGTCGTCGAGCGGCAATAGCTGTGCGTACCGCCAAATGGAGAAATCGCGCGAATCGGAAATGGCGCGCGGCGAAGTCGTCGCGTTGATTTGTTTGTAATCGAAAATCGTATCGAGGATGCCATCGTCGCCGTGCTTGGGACATACGTAGCGCGTGGTTTTCGGATCGTATTCCAAGCCACAGAGAATACATTTGAAATGATAGCTCATCACTCACTTCCGCATGATGTGCGTCCCGGTTTCACCGTGCAATGCCCGACCGATGTTTTCGGGATTAGTGATTATTGCATGCTTCCCGCCAGTTTCGAGGAACCAAATGATTGCCTGAATCTTGGGAGCCATTGAACCTTTTGCAAAATGCGTGCCTTCCGCGAGATACCGTTTTGCCTCAGCCAGCGTCATCGTATCGAGCCATTGCTGATTCGGTTTGCCGAAATTAATCGCCACCTTTTCGACTGCCGTCGCAATCAAGAATAAATCAGCTTTGACTTGCTGCGCAAGTAGACTGCTTGCGAAATCTTTATCGATCACTGCTGCCGTACCGCGATACTCGCCATTGCCGACATCAATGACCGGAATACCCCCTCCCCCGACCGTAATAACGATGATACCCTTATCCAGAACGGCCTTGATGGTCGACAACTCGACAATCTCTTCGGGGAGTGGAGAGGGGACCACACGCCGCCAGCCGCGTCCCGCATCCTCAACGACGCTCCAACCCATCTCGGTCTTCCGCCGCATACCTTCAGCCTGGTCCATGAATCCGCCGATGGGCTTGGAGGGATTCTTAAACGCAGGGTCATTTTGATTCACCAAGACCTGCGTGATGATCGTCGCACAGCACTTCTTGATGCAGCGGTGAAACAGTTCATTCTGTAGCGCTTGCTGCAGCTCGTACCCGATCGCCCCTTGCGTGTCGGCACCGCACACATCGAGAGGAACCTCGTGCATCCCTTCGACTTTGGCGGCGATCTCGGAGCGGCGCAGAACGAAACCTACTTGCGGTCCGTTACCGTGACCGATCGCAACATCCCAGCCCTGCTCGATCATATCGGCGATATGTTGCGTGGTTTCACGCAGCGC
>JBEKLV010000139.1:0-7954 GCA_050008835.1 Bacteroidota bacterium
ATTTCATAATAAGTCAAACGGATCGTGTTCCACTTCAGTACTATACCTGTTAAAAGCAAGACAACTATAACGATCCCAATTATTTTCTTATTTGTCACTTTAGAACACCTTCAGGAATTAGACTTATTTCATTGTTCATTCTTTAAAATCAATTTGATTAATGGAATGCTGCCTAACAGATGGGTTACCGATAAATCGGGATGCCCCGCTGTTCTTGGCGAGGAGCGCCTGATTAGGCCGCTGTATTTCTTTTACGTCCTAAAACTATTCCAGTTAAATATGTTGCAAGAAATATCAATGCGAAGGGAATCCACGTACCCAACAAACTTGAAAACATCTCCAGACTTCGATTGATTAGTAAAGCCACAATAAAGAAATCAACAAGAATCACAAAAACAATAAAAATACTTGCTGTTATAATCGGAGAAAAATGTTTACATCTCCTGAAATAAATTATGGATATTACAGAAAAGAATATCGGCGCTAACGTCGCGTGAATATACAAAGCGTTTTCAATCGTTGTTACTGACATGCCAATATCCATCGTTGCGGCACAGAAAATCCAACCAATTAAAGCATAAATCAAAGTTATTCCGATAGTTTTTGCATCCAAGAATATTTCTCCTTATTTCTGACGCCAGCTTAACGGATTACTGCTCCGCCAAAAAGACGGCTGGCTTATCCGGTCAGCTTGCCTGCCCCGCTGTTTTGTAGCGGGGAGCGCCTGGTTAGGCGGGCAATGTGAATTAAATGATACGATACTTATCATGGTGTAAACTAAGGCTCGGATAAATATTGCTCAATATGTCTAGATATCGAACCAACAAAATCTTCTGAACGATTGTAACCAATATGTTGTAGACGAATGTTAAACTTCTTATCTATAACTATCAAAAAACCTGATCCACCAAATCCTAATAACTCCTCATTCCTACTTTTTTCGTCATACAAGAAAGGTGTGTTATACCCTTTTTTTTGAACGAATTCTTTTTCTTTCTCTAACGGTTTCCAGCCTACATCAACACAGAATATTATAATATTTGGGTGACTCTTATATTTTTGATATAGAATTTCTAAAGATGGCATAGCTGCAATGCAGGTGCCACAACTACTATCCCAAAAATCCAATAATATGACATCACCTTTTATATCCATTGATTTAATTGTATCTCCTTCGAAAGATATAAATTCAAAATCATCAGCAGATTTATTGAACTGATGAGTATAGAAATTTGAAATGTGTTGTGGGTAAAATAAAAATGATAAAATTGAAACCAACCCAAGTGAACCTATTGCAAATACAGCATATTTTATTTTCGTTTCTGATGTCCATTCTGAACGAACATATAGACCAATGAAAGTAAAAATAATAGCTACTATAGGAATAGGTAAAAATAAGGTCGCAGGTAATGGTGCAATTTTAATTGAAATAATTGTACTTATGTTAATGAATAAAACTTTTAGTAGTAACGATGTAACTTGACTACCACCTCTTAGTATTCCCATAAGTAGAAATATTATAGCTGTAATTATGGTGCAAGTTATATAGTCGAAAAATAAATATCTGGAAAAAGAATCAATAAGAATCCAAGCAATTAAACCAATTATTATATTCAGCAAAGATGTTTTAATTTTTTTGGTCATTAATTGAATCTCCTTATCTATATTTTTGCCCGCCTAACGGACCGGCGTTAAGTCCCGATTCGACAGATTTGATGCTTTCCGATCAAATTGTGGTCGAATCGCGGATCCCGCTTGGCGGGATCTATTATTTTTGCGGCGCTGATAATTTTCAAAATGCTGAAAACAGGCGGAGCCCCATAACTGCAACACATGAAGTGTGTTACTATTTCTATAGCTCATTGACATACTGTATCTTTATTATTAAACCCACCACCCGCAATGCCTATCGACCATACGCTCATTCCGCCAGTGAGCGCTATTTGCACATTTTTCAGTGTCCCGCAACATTTTCTGCGGGACTAAATCCCGCTGTTTTTGGCAGGGAGTATCTAGTTAGAACGTACACTTTATACAGGTTTTCTTCCTGTCACTACTCGTACAGGCGGAAACATTTGAAATTGTAATCCTGAGAGTTTGATTTCGTGCCAACCTAACTCGTGCAAGGTCTGGGCATACTCAGCCGTGCATTGAAAATCAAGTAAGGCTAACCGCCCGCCAGGATTTAATACCCGCGCAATTTCCTGCACGGCTTTCGCCCGACCTTGTTTATCGGGAATGTTATGGATTGCTAAACTTGAAACAGCGACATCAATCGTATTGTCTTCAAATGGCAATTCGCGCATATCGCCTGTTTTCACTTCGACAAGATTGACTACTCCTTCAGTTTTAGCATTCACTAATGTAGTTTCAGGGTGATTGCCAGACTGATCCGCCCTTTGCCAGAGGTCTATTCCAATGGCTTTACCTGTGGTGAGGTGTCGGGCAGCGGCATTGAGCAATAAGCCGCGCCCGCAACCGATATCAAGGACTGTTTCAGTTCCATGCAAAGAAAGTGAATCAATCAGTCTTTCTCGTAATTGAAGTTTACCAATTTTGCTACTCCATATTAACAGAGCAGCAGTGACTAACATAATAGCTCCAGCCGATAGCCCACAAACCAATAAGATGTTGGCGCTCAGCGATAAAGTTGAGGCAAGGATAGATTGCAGAATGATACCTGCGATAATGGATGCCACACCAGAAATTACCAAATAACGAATCGACCTTGGGGCATCTAGTCCATAATTTCCTTTCATTACACTAGATTTATTCACGAAGTATCCTTATGGCATTTAATTTTGTTACTCGCAATATGCAACCTAACGGATCGGCGCTAAGTCCCGATTCGACAGATTTGATGCTTTCCAATCAAATCGTGGTCGAATCGCGGATCCCGCAAAGCGGGATCTATTATTTTTGCGGTGCTTATAATTTTCAATCATGTACAAATCTATACTCGCCATGAATTTTGCACCACGCTTGCCCACCACACTTTATCTTCCCGCCCGAACGACTGTTCAGTCGGGCGGGTTGGCGGGGAGCGCCTGGTTAAGCGGCAATTACTTTATTAATCTGTTATTTTTGTTTCTTTTATAGGTCTATTTTTATAATAATTATACCAACCACTACCGAACAACATAACAAGACCAACAAGCATCAAATAGAAGCGGTAATTGTTGGCTTTACCAATTACTATTTCCCGTACAAGAATAAGAATACCAACCAACGTACCTATGGCCATCAAGATTGCACTTATAGTTCTTTGCATAGACCTCTCCCTTTAATATTTATTGAATTTCATGACAACAAAGTTGGCGCGCCACTTTAATTTACTTCTTTACGGCAAATTATTTTCTATTTCTTTAGATATCCAAAGCCGATTGTAATAATAGGAATACTTAAATATTTAATACCAATCTGATTCATATAAAAGGATAATGGCATCTGCATCGGGCTTTTCGGTAGAAATAACATCAAGTCAAGAGCCAAATTAATTATAAGCCAAAGCGATCCCAATAAAACTCCTTCGCGAACGAAGTTTGATTCTACTTTTTTGAAATAACGAGTCGCAAACCACACCACCGCAAAGACAACCACGACTACCATCAAAGATTCAAACAAATAGTAATTGCTATCCTTCAATTGAAAAAAAGCAAATGAAACGACAAACGGTAGTAGCCAATCGAAGAACCCAAGTAATAAAGCTGATTTAATAGATTTCATAATTCCTCTTAATTATTTAATATTTTCCTTAAGATAATTCTAGGATTCCCCCTCGACGTCAGTAAATTCAATGATTGTTGACAGCATAAATGTTTAGCCTGCTTTAATATTTCTCTTTACTGCGACAATTAATAGTGTCAGAAATATTAGGAATGATATACCCGCAAAGATAATTCGTAATAAATGCCCCGTGTCAAAAGATTTAATAAAGACCGATAATGTGATGAACGAGAATATCGCAAGAACCATTGTTGGTGTATATTTCTTTTTATCTTCGAGATTTTCCATGTTATTATCCATTTATGATTTTGCGGCATAACAGATGGGCGCCCGATAAATTGGGATGCCCCGCTGTTTTTGGCGGGGAGCGCCTGGTTAGGCCGTGCTCATTGATGACCCTTAATTACATTTGATTAATTTATTTTCTCATCGAATGGGCTAATCATTTAATCCCTTGCCATTGAGAATTTGCTGTATACATTTTTCAACCCTTGACTCCCGAGTTTTGGATTGTTTAGGTTGAGAAAAATGAAAAATGTATGCTCTTTGCCGTCCGGGCGTCAATGCATCAAAAGCAGTTTTCAAAGCAGGCATTTCATCCAATTTATTTTGAAATTCTTCAGGAATGATGAAGTCTGAAGTCTTTTTATATTGCACTTTCAAACCGGCTTTTTCCACTTCAATGGCTTCATGGATATAGGCTTTCAAAATGGGTGCCATCTTAACTATTTCCCGAACATTAGTGAACCGAATCTGGCGTGCCGCCTGCGTATTCCCTATTTTGCTTAGAACATCATTAGTATCATTTAACAAAACACCTTTGAAAAACATAAGCGCACAGTATTCTCTAAATCCTTGTATTATAACTATGTTACTTTGCCGAAACGTGTAACAAGGTTTACGCCACTTCAATTCTTCGGTAAGCTGACAGTCAAGAATGATCATCCTCAATTTCTCAAATTCTTCCTGCCACTTTTTGGCTTTACTAAAAAAGAAATCAGCTTTAGGATTCATTCTCTTTCTCCTTTCCTGCTGCCTACCAGATGGGCGCTCCGCCAGAAAGACGGCGGACAAGTAAGTTTATCCTCAAACTTGTCCTGAAATGTTTTTGTTCAGGATGTTTCTGTTGAGGATTGCGGCGTTGACCATCCTCAAAACATACTAAACGAAACAAGTTCATGCTGATAATTTTCAATTCTGTACTGCACCTATGCTCGCTATGAATTTCGCACCCATTTACCCGCCATGCTTTATCTTTTGGCGGGCGCTCATGGAGCCTGTCCCGTTATGCTTTTAAACGGGATCAGCTTGTCCCAAGGGGATCCCTTTGGGAAGCGCCTAGTTATGCCGTGGCGCATTTTTGTTGAACTATTTTGCCGAAAAGATGCGCCCTAAGCTTAAGTGGGGCAGCCCGATAACTTAATTGGTACATACATTTGATAAGTACTCATCGAGAATCGTTCTAAGGATCTTTGCCTTGCCTTTTCGGTCAGTTTGTTTAATATCTTCAGCTTTGATCTTCAACATTGCTTTGTCGATGGAGCTCTTAAGAGTTGTTGTGTCAAGTAATGCCGAGGCTCTGCAGTAATATCCTCTTGATCTGCCATCGTCATACTTTGTTATCATTATTTTGAGAAATCTCATGCGAAGCTTCTGTTGTACCAGAAACTTTTCGATGCCGTTGTTCTTGATGAAAATCAGATTAGACAGGATCTTTCTTACGGGAGGATAAGAAGGAGATTCTTTCAAGTGTTGATATTCTTCATGGGTCTTGAATTTCGAACACGGAAAGTCTGAACACTGAGCACACACCTCAAGACGTTTGTCCTTCACACAACAGGTAATAAAGGAACATGATGGATGTTTGGCAAAGAAATTAGGGCCAGCACACCCAGGACATCGCGAAGTACCGACAGTATAAAATCTGGGGCATAAGCCACAATCAAGGCCACATGCGGCGATTGTTGGGTATTTCTTTAAGCCAACATTTGATTTTCTCATGCTACATCTCCAATCATGCTGATCAAACTTGCGGCAAAACGTCACCTTAACTAAATCGCCACGGCCTATGGGATGGGCGCTCCGCCAGAAAGACGGCGGACAAGTAAGTTTATCCTCAAATGTTTCTGTTGAGGACTGCGGCGTTGATCATTCTCAAAACATACTAAACGAGACAAGTTCATGCTGATAATTTTCAATTCTGTACTGCACCGTTATAAGCTATGCTTAACGTACTCCCGCTCAAGGAGCCTGCCCCGCGCTCTTTGTGGGAAGCGCCTAGTTAGGCAACAGCGCGCTTTGCGTATAACATTGTTATGGGTTAAAGTCTGATTATGGTTGCTATAGTACTCTTGTCCTCATTCAGGTCAACTTGTTCAACTCTTGCTCGCATCAGAAAAGTGACCGACGTAACTCGACTTTTGATAAAAACCTTACGGACTTCATTGTCGCCTGATTTTAGTCGAAACAGGAGTGCCACAGGGATGTCGAATAATTCACGTTGCCGCTGCGTTACTTCCACACGAATGCGGTAATTATTCTCACTGAGAGAGTCTTGTCGAAAAGCGAATGCAAGAATAGGAAGAGTGTCACGTGAAAACCATTGCGCCAAGAACGTGTCGATGGACGTGGAGGTGAATTTCTGGATAGAGTCGATGAAAGCCTGTGGGCTGGTGTTCCCTTTGGTGCCGATGGTGTGATGGAGACTCTTTAACATTGCAAAGAAAAGCGAGTCGCCAAGATCAAATCTCAGCATGTGATAGATATAAGGAACGAAAGCATAGAAATAATCGTCTTGAGCACGATGGGTCAAAAAGACTCTAGGTTTCTTCAAGATTATGTTCGAAGCCTGTTCTACGCATTTGTCAAAGTAATCGTTGCCAAAAATGTGAGCGACAGCGAGCCAAGCTGAATATTCGGCCATCCCTTCATTAATCCAAGAATCGGGTGGCCTGACTATGGGACTTGTTATTGTCCAGAAGAAATGACCAATTTCATGGAAGAGATCCTTGTTGAATTGCCATGTTGCGCTGCCAGTCTCCAAATACGACCGCGTGTAGACAAACAGAGTAGAGCGGAAATAGGCGACGGTACTCTTACGCTTAATGGGCAAGGATACAATGGTAATGTCCTTACGAAGTCGCGATGTTCCATAGAGTGTCGTATAATAGCGAATGCATTCGGTAGAGTACTCGACCATTTTGAGTAACTCTTGCCTTTCGGCTTCGGTGGAATAGAAAATGAATCTCTGCGGCGATATTTGCTCTAGTTTCATTGTATCAGATGCGATTACTAAAAAGTCTAGCCAGAGTGCACCTTCATTGAGCCAACGCTTGACGTGTTTACCCTCGCTGCGATCATCCGCTACCATGAGTCCGCCTGAAGTGAATTCATATTCGGAGGGAAGCGTCAAGGAGAAATCAGTCTTAGTTTCAGAGTAATCGGTGGAGCCAAGACTTGGAAACCAATTAACATACATATTCAGTTCTGTAATTTTTGGACTGATGATCCCAAATTCTAATATCGTGTCAAGTGAACCGGCGTAGGATATTGATAATGAGATGGTATCACCGATAGGCAATTTGTGCATAGATATAAATTTATATAAGCGGCCATCGTTCCCTATCTGCCCGCGAATCAGTGAATAGAACTCATTGCTATTTAAGGACGCCCTTTGCACGGGAAAGTTTTCGTTGAGAGAAAATTCAAGAGTATCGCAGTTTGGAGTAAGGCACGCAAATGTCAAAAGGGCTTCCGCTTCTAGACTATGTTGTTCCGGAGCAATCGAACATTTCAATCGATAACCGATGCATCGAAAGAGAGGTTTGGTTTTTAAAGGCGCGGAAGTCGCAATTATACAAATGCTCAGCAGCAGAAAAAAGCAATTGAGGGCTCTTTTTGATGACGAAAACATATTGTTTCTCCTGTAATTTAGAGAACAACATTCATGATTTTCATGCAACGTCTATGATCAGGAAACGCGCTGCTGTCTAACGGACCGGTTCCCGATAAATCGGGATGCCCCACTGTTTTTGGCGGGGAGCGCCTGGTTAGGCAGCAGGAATATTTTAGATTTATTTTATTCTTCTATTTTGTGATTTAATAACTTGAAGTTCAATCAATGATTATTTTCGTAGAGTTCTGAATATTTTTCTGCATTGGATGTATCATTCAAAGCCCTGTAATTTTTCATTAAATATTGGTAAACTTCACGTTTTTGAGAATTGCT
>JBEKLV010000014.1:0-26893 GCA_050008835.1 Bacteroidota bacterium
AAATACAGTATGGCGAAAACTTTCTGGATGTTGCGCAAGAATATACAAATCGTTCCGGATATCAAGAGAAAAAAGGTGTGTGGGGATTTCAACCATTCGTATCAAATGATTTGTCGCGCAAAGCTTCCACAATGGCAGTAGACAGCGTGTCCGAGCCATTCCAATATGAATCGGGCTGGTCAATTATTAAAACACTTGCCAAAGATAGTGCACATGTGAAAAGTTTTGAAGATGCGACACCGGAGGTTGCAAGCGGTTATCAAGAAGCGGCATCAAAACAACGCGAACAAGATTGGGTAGAAGCTCTAAAGAAAAAATATCCGGTGACCATTAATAAAGAAGCTTTGGCAGAAGCATTTAAAAGGAAATGGGTTGAATCTCAGTAAGTCTTTTTTCGCTTTTCTACTTGTTATAACGGCAATCGGTTGTTCTAAGAATGCGCCGGACAAGACTCCTGTTGCCCGCATCGACAATCAGACGCTGGCTCTGGAAGAAATCCGTGCGCACCTTGACACAACACGCGAGCCGTCACAGGCACAAATTCAGCAGTATATTCAACGCTGGCTCACGGAAGAATCGTTATATCGTGAGGCAATAGACCGTGGTCTCGACCATACAGATGAAATGAATCAAAAGGTGGAGGATGTTCGGAGACAACTCGCAATCAATGCACTGTTAGAAAAAGAAGTGTACTCCCAACAGACATCAAACTTCTCTGCGCAAGATATTCGTCGATATTACGATACGCATGTTAAAGAATTTAACGTAATGCAGGATATAGCGTTAGTCAGCTTTGCACTTTTTAAGAATCGAGACGTCGCAACAGAATTTCGCAACCTTGTATTAAAAGGAACTCCGTGGAATTCTGCACTCATTCAACTGGCGCAATCGATTGTGATGCGTATTGATTCATCTTTCCAGACTCAGGCAACCCTAATGCCGCCAGAGTTATGGCGAGTCGCGTCAAAATCGACAAACCGCGAGCTTTCGTTTCCAATAAGTACTGATAATGGCTACTATATTCTCGTAGTGTGGAAATTTATCAAGCAAGGGCAGACAGCAGATGTACCTTTAGTGGAACAAGAAATCCGCGGGCGGCTGACTGTCGAACGAAGGCGCCAGATGTATGGTCAACTCGTTCAAAACCTTCGAGCAAAACATGCAATTCAAGTATTTGTTAGCGCGGCGTCTGATTCGGGAAAGTCTAAAACCGAAGAATAGGAAAATGTATGAGGCAAGTTTGCAAGTTCATAGTGTATCTTTCTCTCTTGATTCCTGCTGTATTGTCGGCTCAAACACTTGTTGATCGGATTGTTGCGGTAGTAGATAAAGAAATTATTACTGAATCGGAGTTAAACGAACGTGTTACATTTCTTGCGGTGCAAAACCGCATAGATCCGAACCAAGTCGGACTGCGCATGCAAGTGCTTGATGGGCTAGTTTCTGAAAAACTCGTTCTTGCACAAGCATTGATTGATAGTGTCGAAGTGACAGAAGACGAAGTAACTCGTGCGCTTGATCAGCAAATAGCAAACTTCGTTCGGCAGGTTGGATCTGAACAACGTGTGGAACAAATGTACGGAAAACCTATCAGCCGCATAAAGCGGGAGTACCGAACCGAAATAAAAAATCAACTGCTCGTACAAAAGATTCGGCAACAACGCGAAGCTGCAATTTCGGTAACGCACCGTGAAGTGGAAGATTTTTTTGTATCGTTCAAAGATAGCCTTCCGCAGGTTCCGGAGGAGTTCGAGTTGAGTCATATTTACATTGTACCGAAACCCGACACGGCAGTAGAGATAAAGACACGTATTGTAATGCAATCTATTCTTGACAGCATTCATGCCGGTGGAGATTTTGCGGACTTCGCAAAACGTTATTCAACGGATCCAGGTTCAGCCGCCAGTGGTGGTGACCTCGGCTGGGAAAAACGCGGAGTGTTTGTCCGTGAATTTGAAGAAACTGTGTTTGGGATGAAAGAAGGCGATGTTTCGCGCATTGTGAAAACGCAGTTTGGATTTCACATCATCCAATTGCTCGGCAGGCGGGGTGAATCGGTTCATGCGCGTCATATCCTTATGAAGATCGAGAAGGGACCTGCAAGCGATTCTGCGGCAGTCGATACACTACAGGTTCTTCGGAATAGAGCGCTCAAAGGCGAATCATTTGCAGAATTAGCAAGTAAATATTCCGAGGATGAGGACACAAAAACCATAGGCGGCGATTTAGGTACGCTGACTGCCGACCAGCTCCAGCTGGATTTTGCAAGACAAATTAAAGAAATGAAATCGGGAGAAATTAGTGAACCACTTCGCTCGGTGGTAGGGTCCTCGTACGGCTTCCATATTGTTTGGATGCGTCGACGAACAGCACCGCATGCTATTAATTTGCACGACGACTTCAAACGCATTGAACAGCTTGCGCTCTATATGAAGCGGAATAAACAAAATGCGGAATGGATTGATGAATTGAAAAAAACTATTTATGTAGATATCCGACTCTAATTGGCGGTGCATATACAACACAGAACACTGGTGAAATTGTGGCGAAAATAATAAGACCAAGCGATGATGTGGAATCCGTAAAACGACTCACGAAGGCGTACGCAAACCTGCGGACTGAAATCGGCAAAGTAATTGTTGGACAAGACACCGTCATCGAACATCTCTTCATCACGTTGCTTTCGCGCGGGCATTGCCTGTTAATCGGCGTACCGGGATTGGCGAAAACACTTCTGATAAAAACGCTGGCACAAGCGCTGGATTTAAAATTCAGCCGTATTCAATTCACGCCTGATCTCATGCCGAGCGATATAACCGGGACGGAAATTATCGAAGAGAATATTTCCACAAGAACAAAGGCGTTTAAATTTATTCACGGACCGGTGTTTGCCAATATTGTTCTTGCCGACGAAATTAACCGCACACCGCCGAAGACGCAAGCTGCACTTTTAGAAGCAATGCAGGAACATCACGTAACAGCTGCCGGTGAAACCTATGTACTAGATGAACCATTCTTCGTTCTTGCTACTCAAAATCCGATTGAGCAGGAGGGAACGTATCCGTTACCCGAAGCCCAGCTCGATCGGTTTATGCTCAATCTCTGGCTGGACTATCCGTCGTTCGCCGAAGAAGTTCAAATTGTTAAATCCACAACCAGCAAATATGATGCATCGATAAAGCACGTTCTTTCTTCCAGCGATATAGTCGAGTTTCAAAATCTTGTACGCAGTGTACCTGTTGCAGATAACGTCATTCAATTTGCAGTTAGGTTGGCAGATCGCACAAGACCATCCTCGCCTGACGCACCTGCTTATATTAAAAATTGGATTCGTTGGGGTGCAGGCCCACGTGCATCACAATATTTAATTCTTGGCGCCAAATCGCGTGCGATTCTTCATGGACATTTCACACCGGATATCGAAGATGTAAAAACGATTGCTGGACCAGTGCTGCGTCATCGTCTTGTGACAAGTTTCAACGCAGAGGCAGAAAGTGTTTCAGCAATTCAGATTGTAGAAAAATTGGTTCAGGATGTGAAATTGTAACTGAAAATCTGAGAAGCATAATGCGAATATTAAATACAGCGATGCTTCTTCTTGCCTTGGTTACAGTTGCTTCAACAGCGCAAACCAATCACTACTGGATTGTATTATGTAATAAAAGTGTTTCGTTTTCTCTTCAGAAGAACTCACAGCTTCTTGGAATTACGGAACGGGCACTCAAGCGCCGCGCGAAATCTCTTCCTCCCGACAGATTGGTTGATGAATTTGATTTTCCAATTTCGGAATCTGTCCTATCTCAAATTAAGCAAACGGGAGTGAAAATCCGTACTGTGTCGCGCTGGTTGAATGCCGTATCGGTTGAAGCATCACCGCAGCAGCTCGAAACGTTAAATGCCTTGCCTATAGTTTCTAAATCAGAACCGGTGGTGCAATTCAAACACTTATACCCGCTGCCATCATCAGTTCTACTGCCGTCGCTTCTGAAATCGTCAAGCATTCAGGGATTGGACTACGGGCTATCTATAACGCAACTTACCAATATGAGAGTTGTTGATCTTCATGCGATTGGTGTGAATGGTACAGGTGTTCTTATCGGTATGCTGGATGATGGGTTTAACAATTACCGAACACATGCAGCATTAAAAAATATTCAAGTAATTGCAACGTATGACTTTATTCATAACATTGTTGATGTTTCCGAACAACCATGGGAAGACACAACGAGTCCGGGTCAAGGAAATCACGGTGCGGGCACGTTATCCGCTGTCGGTGGATTTGATAACGGACATATGATAGGTGCAGCATACGGCGCTTCATTTCTTCTTGCAAAAACAGAGATGGACAGCAGCGGGAGTACAGCAGATTTCAGCAGCGAAGAAGATACATATGTGGCGGGTCTTGAATGGGCCGAGCGTCTTGGTGCTGATATTACATCTTCTTCGTTGGGATACAAACAATTTGAAGACCCACTTTTTTCGCCCTTACCGTACTATACGACAAGCGATATGAACGGAAGAACAACAAAAGTTGCAAGAGCGGCAGTGATCGCTGCGAGAAAAGGTGTGCTTGTTGTAACAGCAATGGGAAATGATGGATATATCAGCGGCAAGGGTAATCAATCTCAAAGGGCAGACACAACACTCGATTCTCCTGCTGATGCAGATAGTATTGTCTCCGTGGGTGCAGCATCGTCGGATGGCGAACTTGCAGTCTTCAGTGGATGCGGTCCAACGGCTGATGGCAGAATAAAACCGGAAGTAGTTGCACAAGGCGTGGGAGTATATTGGGCTGATGGTACAACGACGACAGGTTATGAAACAGTCAATGGTACTTCATGTTCTACGCCTCTAGTTGCTGGTGCAGCCGCGTTAATACTTTCTGCACATCCCCAACTTACGAATATGCAAGTACGCAGTGCATTAATGAGAACGACGGTTCAGAGAAAAGATGGAACATCGGAAACTGTAACATATCCAAATAACTATTACGGTTATGGATTTGTTGATGCGTATGATGCTGCATTATCCGCAGGCCCTGTTTTCAGCAATATTCCTAAGGTGACTACAGTCAACAATCAATTGGTTGTTTCTACATTCATTATCTCGGATACTGGAATCTTAAACGATTCATTATTTCTTTATTATAGTATCAATGGAAACGCTTTCAATCGTGCTCATCTTCAACCTACAAGTAATGCTCATGAATTTAGTGGTTCCATCCCAAATTTTTCTAATACAGTTTCGGTAGTGGGATATTTTTCGATATACGACAGCACAAATCAACATTACCTCTACCCATCTATCGATACGATACAACATTTACTTACAATTGAAACACCTCTGCTGCAAAATTACGCGTTATCACAAAATTATCCTAACCCGTTTAATGGTGAAACAACAATCTTATTTGAATCTCCAGTGAAAGAAGAAATAGAAGTGATTGTGTTCAACGTCCTGGGTCAGAAAGTGAAGATAATATATCATGGACAATCTGTGGTAGGAACAAATACATTCCATTGGGAAGGAACTAATGAGCAAGGAATACGAGTTGCAACGGGCGTATATTTTGCTCACCTAAAAACACCGCAGACTGTTCGTTCTATCAAAATGTTATATCTCAAATAATTACTGCCGATGCCGGAGCTTCATCTTTCTCTTTTATTCCACCTCGTTTTACTTCTGCTTGCCGCCGTATGTTCCATTATGTTATCGTGGTTTGTGTACCGCAGCACCGTGCCGCCTGTTTCATCTGTAAAACGGTACGCACTAATTTCTCTCCGGAGTATCGGATTATATTTATTATTCCTTCTTCTTGGTGAACCGCTGCTTTCGCTCGTTACTCATTCTGTTGATCAACCCATTATTGCAGTACTTGTGGATAATTCTCAAAGTATGGCAATAACCGACCGAACAGGGCGGCGAGATGAAACGCTCAAATCAATTCTCCGTTCTGATGTATGGAAACGAATCAGCAAAGATGGAAGATTGAAGTATTCAATATTTGATGCAAAAGTCAGAACTCTCGCAGCTATCACCGATGATTCGTTGACATTCAAAGGCGAAGTGACCGACATAGCAGAAGCGTTGAAATCGGTTAAGCAAACTTCTGCATCATCCAATCTACAAGCCGTTGTGTTAATCACAGACGGTAATTCAACAATCGGGATGAATCCATTGTATGAAGCAGAAGAATTAGGGGTGCCGGTGTTCACTGTTGGTATTGGCGATACAGTCGAGCAGAAAGATCTTCTTATCCGCAAAGCGCTGACAAATGAGATCACATATGCTGGGACCAAAGTACCTGTAAACGTAACGGTGCATAGCGCTGGATTCAACGGCGAACGAGTGCAGGTATCTCTTCGTAATGGTGCAACAATACTTGATGAGAAATCATTAACATTAAACAGCGGTACATGTGATTATCTTATTCCACTCTCGTTTGTGACGGAGAAAGAAGGGATGCAGAAATTTACAGCAGAGGTCTCGAATCTTCCGGGAGAACTCACACCGCAGAATAATCGTATGAGTTTCTTCGTTAAGGTTCTGAAGAGCAAGCTGCGCGTTGCGCTGATTGCCGGCACACCAAATCAGGACGCGGCGTTTATCCGGCGTGCTATAGCGAGTGACAAAAATATTGAAATAAATCCGTTCATTGAACAGAACGATGGACAGTTTTATGAAAACATTTTGAATGAAGATGCATTGAAAGCGGTCGATTGTATCGTACTTGTTGGATTTCCAACAGAACATAGCAATTCGCACAGTTTGCAAATGATTTTAGCTGCTGCGGCCATAGAAAAACCGTTTCTGATAATACTGAGCAGAACTATTGACTTTGGCAGACTCCACACGCTGGACCAGTTGCTACCATTCATTGTTGAGAATGTTACAAGCAATGAGCTTCAAGTCTTTACCGCGGTTCCTGAAATTCAGCGGAATAATCCGATCTTGAAAATTAGTACAAGTAGCGACAATGTTGAATTATGGTCCAAACTTCCACCTGTATTCCGCCTTCAGGGAAACTTCCATTCAAAAGTCGAATCGGAGATTCTTGTTACTATTCGTTTACAATCAATTCCGCTTACTGATCCATTTATTGTGGCAAGGAACGTGAACAAAAAGAAATCTATCGCAGTGCTCGGTTACGGTTTGTGGCGTTGGAACATGTTGTCGGATGCGGGAGGTGGAACGGATCAAATTCTAGAGCATTTCGTCAACAACGCCATCCATTGGCTGACTACGAAAGAAGATTCACGTAGAATTCGAGTGCAATCATCCAAGCATATTTACACAACACAGAATGCGATTGAATTTACTGCTCAAGTGTACGACGATAATTATCAGCCATTGGACGATGCCAATATTGAAGTGCGCGTGCAAAATGGAAGTGAAACAAGTTCGATAGTATTGAACGCACTTGGCAGTGGCCAATATCAAGGTGAGTTTGAATCTTTACGAGAAGGCGATTATAAATTCATAGCAACGGTGATGGTTAACGGAGCGGCAATTGGCAGCGATCAAGGCACATTCTCTGTCGGCGGTCAAAATGCAGAATTCTTTGAGACACGAATGAATAAACCATTGCTTCAACAGATTGCCGCACAGACAGGCGGGCAATATTATGATAATAATAATTTCAGATCGCTTGATCATGATATCACAAGGATGCAAAATTTTAAGCCTCGTGACGTAAGTAAATCAGCGGAAATTGAAATCTGGAATTCCAGATGGATACTTGCACTTGTTATTTTCATCTTTGCGCTCGAATGGTTTTTAAGAAAGCGAAATGGAATGTTATAAAGAAGGAATCATATGAAGTTTTCACGATATTTAACATGGCTGGTAGGATTTCTCATTTTTGTCTCTCATATCTCATATCTTAAATCTCAAACTGCTGATCGACACCATCCGTGGTGGGTAAATCTCGGAGCTGGCCCGGCATTAGTTAGCAGTACTTTTGCGATGAGCGCTGGTATGGAGTACTGTTATCAATTTGACCAAAGCGTTATCACTGCACGGATACTTGGCGTAACAAACAAAAATCCAACTGTGCAAGAGATCGATCAGTCATATACAATCTACAAAATGGCAGACTATGGAATTCTTTACGGACCAATTTGGCAAACGGATTATGGCTATTTCTCTGCTGGTGCCGGAATTGGATTGGTGCGCGCAGCATACGAGACGCCAATTAATATTGTAACAAATACGAGCATAAGTTTACCGATTGAGGCGCAATGGTTCTGGCGTTTTACCACTTACGCCGGGCTTGGTGTTTATACTTATGCAACCTTAAACTATGAAAAGCCGTTATATGGTGTGATGGTGTGCGCTCAACTTGGAGCTTGGTGAATAGCGGCAACCGACAAACCATTCGATCATCTCTGTTGAAGAACGATGCACAATTAACGAAATGTCATCCAATGCACTTCACTGCATTTTTTTTTATCTTGATTTCAACATGACTCGGTTTTATTCACTATTATTCTTTTTTATTCTTCTTGTCGTTGGATCGGCACACGCACAAACAGTATCTGCAGATACGACGAAGGTACGGAGTTCTGTTCAAGATACGACCAAACGCAGTGCGAGCGCAGGCGTTGACACTGTTGTGAATTATTCCGCAAAAGATTCCATAATTTATTCCCTACGTACTCGATATATGAATTTATACGGCAAGAGCGAGATGCAGTACCAAACTATTGGCTTAAAAGCAGAACGCGTGAATGTGAACTGGGATAACGCTACACTGATTGCGCATGGTGTGCCGGATACCGTGAAAGCTGATTCTGTAATTGGCAAACCGATTATGCGCGATGGCAGTGAAGAGTACAAAGGCGATCAGGTGAAATATAATTTTCGCTCGCGGAAAGGAAAGATTACTATTGGCAACACGCAAATGGACAACGGGTACTATGTTGGCGATCAAATTAAAAAAGTGGAACCCGATGTGCTTTGTGTCGCAGACGGTATTTATACAACGTGCGATTTAAAAGATCCACATTTTTATTTCGGCAGTCCGAAGATGAAAGTATTTGTACGCGATAAAGTTGTGGCGGAGCCCATATACTTATACATTGCAGATGTTCCTGTATTTGCTTTGCCATTCGGGGTATTTCCTGCACACGCTGGACGTTCATCCGGTTTAATCGCTCCAGCATATGGCGATGACAATCGGTATGGATGGTATCTAAGTCATTTAGGATACTATTGGGCTGCCAGTGATTATTGGGATCTGGCAACAAAGTTTGATTTATACTCTCGAGGACGATGGCAAAATCAAACAGACATTCGCTATGCACTTCGGTATAACTTTGGCGGCAGTATTACTGCCCGAATAACCAGCACTCCAGAAGGCGAACCGAGCGACCCAGGCTACAATAAATCGCGCGACTATTATGTGAACATCACGCATGGACAGCAAATTAGTCCGTCATCAAATCTCAGTGTCAATTTCACTTTTATGAACAGCGACTATTTTAGAAACAATAGTTTCCAGGAAAGTGAAATTCTTCAACAGAATATGGAATCGTATGCCACTTATTCAAAGAGTTGGGAATCTTCTAACCGATGGTTGTCTATCAATGTGTCTCGCGATCAAAATCTGACTACCGACGAAACCAGCGAAATTCTCCCATCGATCGCTTTTAATCAAGGAACAATCTTTCCATTTCGCAAGCAAACGAAAACACGCGGGCTTTCAACTACTCCAGAATCCGATTTAAGTTTTGTTGAACTTCTAGGATTTAGTTACAATGCAAACTACAATAATACTCTCCATAAAAGCCCCTCGACAATTTCGGCTAAACAGGATACATCGCAAGTAGGGCTCAGCACCATTAGTGATTTTACAAACACGAATACGCAATCGCTCTCGCAAAATATTTCGCTCAGCATTTCTCCCAAGCTTGGCTATTTCACCGTGTCGCCATCTTTATCATTTAGTGATGCAAGGACATGGACGCAGGCAAAGAGCCCGGTTATCGACACTGTCGACAGTCTGCGTGTATATAACAGCAGTAAAGATCGGGTTATCCAAGGGAATCTGAACACCGGCGTTAACGTGAGTACCCGGTTCTATGGAATGTTCCAGCCGAATATTTTTGGTATTACAGCGTTTCGTCAGACGGTAACACCAACGTTCGGTTTGTTCTATAATAAACAGATCTACGGCGACAACATACCGAAGTATTCGATGACCGGTTCATTCAGCGTCGGAAACAACTTCGAGATGAAATATCAAAAGAGCGACAGCGCAAAGACGGAAGATAAAATACAGTTGCTCAATCTCGGTGGTAGTTTTAGCTATAATTTTGCGGCGGACTCAATGAAATTCAGCGATGTAATTATTAACTACCGAACAGCCATCGGACAGTACCTCGACATTTCTGGAAGTGCAGATTATAATCTTTATGTCTTTGATCCAGCAGCAAACAACGGCCAAGGCGCTCGTGTCAATAAGTTTCTCTTAAAAGAACAGGGAAAGTTCGGCGACTTAACGTCACTATCGCTCAGTTTATCCACTTCATTTAAGGGTGAGAAGAAACAGAAGCCAAGTGAGGCAGGTATTCCAGATAAAGTAAAGCAAGAACAAGCAGCGGTATCGGGCGAGGGATCAACACAGCCAAGTCAGCAAAAAATGTACTATTCAATCTACGACAGAGAAGAGGCCGATTTCAGCATTCCATGGAACATTATGCTCAGCTACAACTTTTCGCAATTGCAACCAAATCCACAGAACTATACTCGCTCTTCCACAATCAATGCAAGCCTTTCATTTAATCTTACCGAAAAGTGGCAGGTTGCTACCAGCGGTTCGTACGACTTCGTCAATAAGGAGCACTTCATTCCATCTGTCAGTGTAACGCGGGATCTTCATTGTTGGGCAATGTCTTTTTCATGGTATCCGATGGGAACGCTTGAAGGGTACAGATTTGAATTGAAAGTCAAAGCACCGCAACTTCAAGATCTAAAAATAACCAAGCAAAACAGCAACCGCGGGAATTATAGTTATTAAAGATCTCAGAATTATTTGTACTGGCAGAATAAAAATCGTTGCTTCGCCTAATAAATAACTTACCGAAAATGTTTTTCGTTTGCTAAACAAAACGCCCGAGAGAAATTTCCAACGGGCGTTTGATCGACGATTGTCTGACGTAAACTATTATGCAGATTTCCGTTCTTCGTATAAGTAAACCGGGTCTTTCGATTTGATGATGGTATCTTTGGTGATAATGCACTTCGAGACATTTTCCCGAGAAGGCAAGTGGTACATCACATCGAGCATAACCGATTCGATGATAGAGCGGAGTGCGCGAGCGCCTGTACCGCGTTCCATAGCTTTATCTACCACGGACTTGAGTGCATTCTCTTCCAACTCCAATTCTACACCTTCCAGCGCAAAAAGTTTTTGGTACTGCTTCACGATGGCATTACGCGGCTGTGTAAGAATATTCAGAAGCGCCGCCTCATCAAGCGGATCAAGTGTAGCAGTGACAGGCAAGCGCCCTACAAATTCTGGAATAAGCCCGTACTTCAACAAGTCGCCCGGTTCTACTTGTTGCAAAAATTTTTCACGTGACTTGCTTTTTTTGCCTTTCAAATCGGCGCCGAATCCAACAGGATTTTGACTGATACGGTGCTCAATAATTTTTTCTAATCCGTCAAATGCGCCGCCGCAAATAAAGAGAATATTTCTTGTGTTGATGTTAATAAGACTCTGTTCAGGATGCTTTCGTCCGCCTTTGGGTGGAACGCCTGCGATCGTGCCTTCAAGAATCTTTAGTAGAGCTTGTTGTACACCTTCGCCGGAGACATCGCGCGTGATTGATGCGCTGTCACCTTTTCTTGCAATTTTGTCTATCTCATCAATATAGACAATCCCGCGTTCTGCTTTCTCAACATTGTAATCAGCATTCTGTAATAGATATACAAGAATCGTTTCAACATCGTCACCTACGTAACCGGCTTCCGTCAGTGTTGTCGCATCGGCGATGGCGAACGGAACATCAAGAATGCGGGCAAGTGTTTGCGCCAGCAGCGTCTTGCCGGTTCCAGTTGGGCCCACAAGCAAAATGTTGCTCTTTTCGATTTCCACGTCATCAAGGTTTGACATCTGATCGCTGGCGTCGATTCGTTTATAATGATTATACACAGCAACAGCAAGTGTACGCTTGGCCAAATCCTGACCCACTACAAATTCGTCGAGCGCTTTCTTGATATCAATAGGTGTCAGTGAACGCCTGAAGCCAAATCGCCGCGCATTAATTGCGGCCATATTATTTTTGATGATGTCAACGGAGCTGGCAACGCAGAGATCGCAGATGTATACATCTGGTCCTGCGATGATGCTGTTGACTTCTTCCGGTGTGCGCCCGCAAAAGGAACACGCTATTTTTTCGCCCTGCCTAGGTTTTTGTGTCATATTATTTCCGGCTATTTGTGGCTGCCGGCACTTTACAAACGATTACTTTTCTTTCTTCGTTTCGGCGGTTCGTTTCACAAGGATGTTGTCTATTAATCCGTATTCTTTTGCTTCAGAGGCGGCTAAGTAATAGTCGCGATCCGTATCTTTTTCAATCTGATCCAACGGACGTTCCGTATGTGCGGCAAGAATTTCATTTATTCGTTTCTTCGTTTTAAGAATTTCTTCCGCTTGAATGCTTATGTCTGATGCAGTACCCTGCACTCCGCCCCACGGTTGATGAATCATCACCCGCGCGTTTGGAAGTGCTGTACGTTTTCCTTTCGTTCCACCTGCTAACAGCACAGCCGCCATACTTGCAGCCATACCTATACAAATGGTTGAAACATCTGGTCGAATATACTGCATCGTATCATAAATCGCAAGTCCGGCAGACACACTCCCACCTGGACTGTTGATGTACAGGTGGATATCCTTATCTGGATCATCCGATTCAAGAAACAGCAATTGGGCAATTGTTAAACTAGCGACTGTGTCATCGATTGGAGTGCCAAGAAATACGATTCGTTCTTTCAGCAATCGTGAAAAAATGTCGAATGACCGCTCACCGCGGCCGGTCTGTTCCACGACAATTGGAACGAGTTGATTGTAAATTTCTGGATATGCCATATGTATTCTTCCTTCTATTCGCTTATACTTTTTCTGGAACTTCTTTGATCTTCGCGGAGTTCACAAGAAGTTTTAATAATTTATCGCCGATTAACCTGTCCTTGATTTGGTCGGAAGATTTGTAGTAGTTGATAAGGCGATCTTTTGGAATTTTAATTTTGGCTGATTCCTCTTCTGCCAACTTTTCGAGATCTTCGTCGGAAACGTTGACATTTTCTGCTTTGATTAATTCTTCACGCAGGAGCGCCCATTTTGCCTGATAGATTGCATATGCACGATTCTCTTCCTTGAATTTTTCATTATTAAACTCGGATGGCAAGCGCTTATCCGGATATTCATTTTTGATTTCTTCCAACAATCCATCGAGCACGCTGCGAATAAGCGATTCCGGCACCTGGAATTCATGACGGCGGATGATTTCCGCAATCAGTGAATTGATTACTCGCCGTTCACTTTTTTCTTTCCAGTAAGCGATGATCTCTTCTTTGATATTTGCGCGCAACATCTCCACTGTATCGAATTTGTTTTTTGTGACTTTGGCAACAAAAGCATCGTCTAACGTTGGTAAGGTTACCTTCTCTATTTTTTTAACGATAATTTGTGTGTTAACGGTGTGCGACTGTTCAGCATGTTTGTGCTCAAACTGCACAAAATATTCCCCATTCTTCTTAGCTTCTTTCAATGCGTCTTTAAACGGTTGTTCAAGTTGTTCGTCTGCGAGATAAAAACGAACATTCTCGCTCTTCTTGCCAATCAACGGCGCTCCGGTTTCATCCAAGTCTTGTAAAGTTGCTGTGACGATGTGTTCTGGAGAAGTAACGACTTCTACCTCCTCCATCGCCGCATTAGCTCGTTTTAGGCGGACAAGTTCTTTTTCCACTTCGTCGTCTTTGATCGTATGAACGATTTTTTCAACTTCGATGCCCTTGTATTCTTTTATAATAATCTGCGGACGGACATCGAATTGGATTTTACATCGAAAGCTTTCACCATGTTTGTAGTCCATATCAACGAGGGTAGGTTCGCCGATTGGTTTTAATTCTTTTTCCTTCACTGCCTGCCTGTAAAATTCTGTGGCAATTTCATTAAGAGAATCGTTCTCAATTAAATCACCATACATTTTTTTAATTATATCAATAGGCGCTTTGCCTTTTCGGAATCCGCGAATCTCAATCTTCTTACGATATTCCAAGTATGCTTTGTTGAAATGAGGCACTAGATCTTCCGGTGTGGCTGTAATTTCTGCCGAACGCAAGACATCTGATAACGATTGAATAGTAACTTCCACGCAACTTCCTTTACATGATGATGATATGACCCGTAGGCACGGAGGGACTTGAACCCACACGGATTTCTCCACTAGCTCCTAAGGCTAGCGCGTCTGCCAGTTTCGCCACGTGCCCATTGATTCTAAATCAAAATCGACACTTTTTTCTTCATCAAGAACCCAACAAAGACCAAAATCGTAGCGTTTATATTACGATTTAGTAAGGTTTAGTATAGGCTGTTAACAATTAGCATCAATTGATTTTGTTATAATGTAGAGTATTTTATTTATAGGTTCAACTGTTCTTTCGGTTGTCTGTTATTTTGGCTTTCCCTAGGAGAATTATACTTTATTCGCAGTCTGAACAAAAACTTTCTTCGTAGTGTGAAGCCAGCTAGGATTCAAAATACTGATGCAACCAAATCGTAATCGTAATTCAGAATTGTTGAATTTCATTATGTATTTCAATGATTACGCATTTACGATTTTGATTTTTATGATACTACCAAATTCGACGAAACCGAAATCAATCTAGTTGACCTAAGGAAGAAATTTCGGCTTTAGAAAAAAAAAGAAGACCCTTGAGCCGATTTTGCCGGCCCGCCCCCGGCGTCCAAAACTTAGGAAAAATCAGGTAGTAAAAAGTGAGTTAGAGAAAATTCGAAAAAAAGAGATATTACCCCGAGACTCAGAGATTGTGCAAAAAACTTTGAAACTATTTTATGTGTTGAACATCTGATAAACATAAAACGTGCAACTCTTCGTTATACAAGGTTGTTTATGAACCATATCACCGGCATCGTACGGGAACAAATCACTTTATTTCCTGAAGCCATAGAAGATTACATTGCTGATGATAATCCGATATGCTTTCTTGATGCCTATATTGATCGGTTGGATATAACAATAGGATTTTAATACGCAACCATAAAAGAAACCGGACGTCCCCAAATAATCCGAAAGACATACTCAAATAATACCTGAATGGATACCTCAACCGTATTCGTTCCCGTCGCTTGTTGGAACGAGAGACGAAGAGAAATCCGGAAGTATTTTTGTTGTTGAAACGTCTTTCACCGGATTACAAAACTATCAGTAACTTCCGCAAAGAAAATACTCATGTTTTACGCGAAACCTTCAAGCAATTTGTCATTATCTGTAAAACTTGAATTGTTCGGAAATGAATTTGTTGCGATTGATAGCACAAAATTCAAGGCATCTAATTCCGGAAATCGGATAAAAACAAAGAACAATTAGAAAAAAGTATCACACACATCAACGAATCGATCAATCAGTATTTGGAACAGTTAGATCAATCCGATTCTCTTGATAATCAGACAGATGTTCCTCTTACGAAAGAACAATTACAATAAAAATCTCCTCTCTTGTGTACAACACAAGAAGCGTTTGGAGCAAGCCACTGAAGAACTAACACAGAATAACCAGAAACATATTTCGCTAACAGATCCTGATTGCCGGTTGTTGAAACATGGCGGTCACATCGAGTCGGCATATTCTCTGCAAACAGCGGTCGACGTAAAACACTCTTTGGCACGATTAAACAGGTATGGGGATATGGCGCATTATTGCTCCATCGTATGAAAAACGTTGTCAGTGAGGTTGCTTTGATGACTATTACCTACAATATCCGACGTGTCTTGAACATCACCGGCACAAAAAATCTTATTTTACAGCTTCAACATTTGTAGGAGATAATATATTCCCCTTTTTGGATGCTGTTTGATTATGTATCGGGTCACAAAAGATAATCCTTCAGTTTTTACACAGTCTCCAAGACGCAGGGTATCTTAAAACATGCTCAATTGCATCAGTTCTTTCTTGGGTTTTCCTTGTTCTCGTACAAACCTCTCAATAACATTCCAATTTCCCCTCTCCCTTACTGTTCCCCAATAATATTCATCTATGTTACCTATCATTTGCATTGAACTATAAAATGAATGGATCGGATGTTTCTGTTATTACCCGGTGAATACCGCAATTCATCTTTTGAAAGCTCTGATGTTTAGATAAATATAAGCCGGTACTATCTTTTCGATCAAACGTGTCGTTTGTGAAAATTATGGGATCAAAGTGTTTCATTAAAACCGGTGAAGATTTTTATTCAGAAGATTTTTATTATTTAGAGCACTAATGAAATTAGGGTTTATTTGCAGAGCTTTATCATAGCATTGAATTGCTTCTTTATACCGTCCTAATTTTTCAAGAACCGCTCCTTTTCTATTCCATGCTTCATACATATACGGTTTCATTGCTAAGACTTTATCGTAACATTTGATAGCTTCTTCATTTTTCCCTTCTAGTACAAGATTTGCTCCTTTATTGTACCATGCCTCATAAGATTCCGGATTTATTTCTATGACCTTATCAAAACATTTATTAGCTTCTTCACGTTTTCCTAAGAGAGCGACTGTTGTTCCTTTATTATTCCATGCCTCATAATATCCCGGTTTAATCCCTATGGCTATGTCATAGGAATTAATTGCTTCTTCGTGCTTTCCTAATTCATCAAGAACATTTCCTTTGTTATTCCATGCATAATAATATTCCGGTTGAATTTCGACCGCTTTGTCATAGGATTTAATTGCTTCCTCAAGTTTTCCCAATTCTTCAAGAGCCTTTCCTTTGCTATACCATGCCCTTGCATTATTTGGGGCATTTTCTGTGGCATCTGTCCATAAGGTCAATTCATTCTTCCAAATTTCATTCCTTGAATGAGACAAAATACCCAAAACGAAAATTAATAAAGCAATGCAAGAATATATATATGTGGTTTTTAACTTTGGCAATATCATAAATACGCTACTCACTAGAGATATACTAACTCCAACCATTGGCAAGTACATCCTATGCTCGAACATTGGATCGGCAATCGGGAGAATACTTGATTCAACTGATAATGTTAAAAAGAACCAAAATATTCCGAATGAGAAAGCTTTATTCTTTTTAAATAAATATACTGCTAATGTGAATAACCCTAGTAATAATAAAAAGCATCCGATAACATCAAATCTCCAAAATGATTTTATATAGGGAAAACCATAAGTAATATTCCCGTAATCTGCACACTGATTGATTGGCAATATGACTAAAAGTAAATATTTCACAATAACGATAAACTGATTGATTAAATAATCCGTGCTGTTTATATTTGCGCCGTAAGTGACGGAGGTTAGTATTTCTCTATTGAAGAATAGAAATGAAACACAAACAACGACCAACGTAGATAGTGAAATTATAATATAGTTTTTGAATATTTTGTTTTCTTTACTTCTTATAAAGCAGAATTCAAATAAAAGAAAAACGAATGGAAAAATGATGGCGTTTTGTTTAGTCATTACTCCCAATATTCCGGTTGCTAAAGCTAAGAGGTACAAGAGAATGGCTTTGAATACTTTGCTGTTCCGAACATGTTCAACTCTTCCCCATGAATAAAAATATAATGACATGATACAGAACATAGCAGACATAGAAGCCATTCTCTGTACAATGTATGTTATTGCCTGCGTTTGTAATGGATGAACGACGAAAAATAATGAAGCAAGCAATACGAACAAATTCTTATGCTTAACTATTTTGTAATTATTATAATTATTTAAATCCAGTATCAGTTTAACAAGAAGAAAAACAAAAATGCCCGCAACGATATGAATGAGTAAATTTACAAGATGATAGCCCCATACATCGAGTTTACCAAAATGATAATTCAAGGCGAACGAAAAAAAGGCTAATGGTCTATGCGCATTTAACCAATACTCTCTATTGTTAAAATATGATAATCTTGTTATTTGCTGGTTATTCACTATACCGCTTTCATCGTCAAGATGGAATTGGCAATCAAAGCTATTGGAATAAACTATAAAAGCCGTCAAAGCTATGAGTAGGAATGAAAAGATATTTCCATATGGGTAAGATAAAAATCGACGAAGAGTCCTGTTCTTTCCCGGCTCATTTTTTGCGCGACTCATTGTGCTTTTCATCGAAGCTCTATGCTTTGAATATTTATTAAAACTTTGATTGCATTATAAATTTACAGGCTTATAGCTACAAGCACCGGAGTATCTTATTCCTCAGAAGAGGCTGAGTTGATCGGATTTATACAACACTCTGCGATTTTTCATAACGAGAAATATCCTGCTCGCTCGCGTAAAAATTAGTAAATTTCTTCAGGCATTGCAACCTGAATAAGAACCGATTGAGTAAAAAGCAAAAAGGGATTCGCAATGAATCCCTTTTTATATCGCATTTAAAAAATAGTAGTTACTTACCAGTTCGCTGAAGTTCGTTTAATTTAGTGAGGAAATCGACAGCCTCTTGCTTAGTTGGATCGAGACCAATAGCGTTGTTAAAATACTCTCTCGCCTTCTGATAATTTTTTACATTTTGATGCGCCAAACCGATTTGAATATTCGTTTGATAACTTCTCGGGTTGAGTGCAAGTGCGTGTTCAAAGCTTTGAATTGCACGTGCCGGATCCGCATCACCAGCGAATGCAATTCCAAGTTTGTAATTAATTTCCCAAAAGTCATTCCCCCTGGCAAGTGCGGTTGTCAGTACGTTAATAATTTCCTTGTAATTGCTTTGTCTCATGTAAAGATTACAGCATTCGCGATAAGCACTTAAGTACATCGTGTCAATTTGATAGGCGCGTTGAAATGAATAGTTGGCACGTATTGGATCACCTTTACGGTTGTAAAACTTTCCAGCCGTAAAAAATCCGTACGCAAAATTTGGTGCAATGAGTGCAATTTGACGGTATTTATCCTCCGCATTCTGAATGTCTTTTGCCTTCTCGAGTTGCACTGCTTCGTCAAGCGTTTTCATAATATCCGTCGATATATGTTGTTCACGGTTTGTTATGATAACACGTAGCTGGTCAAATCGACCGATGATTTCCGGGTCGTAACACGATCGGAATATTTGCATAATCTCTTGTTTTGCACTTGTTAAATTGCCATAGTAATAATCGTTCACTGCTTTGAGCATGGAATAGTACGGTTGTGAAAACGAAATCGTATCTTTCTTCAAATTTGGCAAGAAATCAATAGGGAAGAATGGAAGATGCGTTTGCCATCGTTCATTGCAAATCCGGATGAATGTTTCGTACGATTCGGTGTCGTTATATTTTGTCAGCCGGGCCTGATAATCTTCTGGAATTCTCATCTTCAAATCTGTAATAAGAGTATCCGCAAAGTCGAGCGATGAAAATGCTGATGCCAGTGTTTCAATCATATTAACATACCGGTAGCCATTTTTGCTTGTTGCCGATCCTTCAATAATCCATCGAATATTTTGATCGTCCAGAGCATGCTGTAGCGAATCCCTAAAGCTAGTGGCTTGAACAAGGGAAATACGACATCTATCCAAAATAGGCGCGACTGCTGTATCAAGCGAACCGATATTCCATTCGGCACGTGGTAATGAATCAAGGATGTACTTGAACGTTGGCTTGAAACCATCTACCAATGCAATTCGTTGTTTTAGATCCATTTGTACGTTTGCGGTAGCAGCTTGGAACGCTGAAGAGGTTTCATTATAAAAGTCGTTGAAGCACCTAGTACGTTTGGATTTATAGTCATCAAACTGCGTAAATATTTTAAAATTTGTATTCGCTAAAATTTCTTCGTAGGAATTTATTGCCGACTTATACTGTCTTGCAGTGGTTGCAGCTTCTGCTTGTTTTGCCAGATTATTCACCGCTGTGTATCCCGGCCAAAATTCTTGCGGCACTTTAAATTCTACCTGACTCATCGCATCATCAATAGGACATTGGAATAAAAAAAGTTGATTCAGTTTGACGGTCTTGGGGAAGCCTATGAGAATAGAATTGGTCGCTCCGGATATGATATCACCAGTCCAGGCAATAGGTTCTTTTTTCTCGTTCTGATAAATATTCACTTTGATGAGTTGCTCTTTTACAAAGTCAGCATTCAGTTCCCAATCTCCGGCTGGAGCAATAAGAAAGTAGTAATATTGCCCGTCATTAACATTTTCACTTGTCAGAGCTTTTTGACGATTCTGGTTGGATAGTTCTATCTGGATGATACGTTCGCCCCTCAGAAATCCCTTTTCTCTTACTTTTAGTTGACAAGAAGGCGTCTGCGCGTTTAGTATCGTTGTTATGAAAAAGATACCAGAGAGTAATGACAAGAATCTGGTGCTCATTTGAAACCTCAGGCATTCATAGTGAATGAAAATATCTAAAGTTGTACGCAAAGAATATAGAAAAACAGAGTCGTAGATGCAATAATTCGTTCAGTTAACTCCTTGAATTCCTCCACATTTTTTGGTACATATAAAATAAGTGCAAAAAGCGATTCATGCCCGTCCCGCCTTGTTGCGGGACGGATTGTATTTGAAAGGATGCTTAATTGGATTCTCTTTACATATTGCCGATTCTTCTTTTTTCCATTGTTGTGCACGAGGTAGCGCACGGCTGGATGGCGCTGCGGCTTGGTGATTCTACTGCGCGTGATTCCGGTAGATTGACGCTTAATCCGATTCCCCACATTGATCCGATTGGTTCTATTGCTATTCCACTCCTTTCATATCTTGCCGCCGGTTCTGTATTTATTGCGTGGGCAAAACCGGTACCAATAAATCCGGCAAACTTTCGTAATTTTCGCCGTGATGACATTTTGGTATCTATCATTGGACCGTTTTCCAACTTACTTGTGGCGTTTTGTTGCGCTGTGTTCTACGTAATTTCAGAACGATTTTTTGGTCCGTTGAATCTGATTGAAAGCAATTTTCAACGCGAAATTGCAGCATTTTTGATTCACATGTTTGTGGCTGGAATTACCTTAAATATTTTTCTTGCAATTTTTAACTTGATTCCAGTGCCGCCGCTTGATGGTTCGCATGTATTATCAGCTATGCTTCCAGCAGAAATAGGCGAGCGGTATCGGCAAATAGGCTTCTTCGGGATACTACTTGTCATCTTGTTGATGCGGTTAGATCTGTTTCGGAATTTTATCTTCACGGTTGTGATGACGGTGCGTATTCCGTATGAAATATTTATCCATCAATTTTTGTTTACGGTCTGAGTCATTGAAACTCGATTGTCTATCGCAGATTGAAAATCACTTATGAATTACATCGTCTACAAAGAAAATATTTTATTCTGCGAGGATATTCCGCTAAGTGAGTTGGCTGAAGAGTACGGAACGCCGCTGTATGTATACAGTAAAAACCAGATTATAGAAAAATATCGTTCTTTCGTTGGTGCGTTAGGAGACGTCAGGTACCAAGTGTGCTATGCATTGAAAGCAAATGCCAATCATCATATTTTAAAATTGCTTGCTACAGAGGGCGCGGGGGCGGATGTGGTCTCTGCCGGAGAATTATATTTGGCGTTGAAAGCTGGGTTTTCTCCAGACAAAATTGTATTTGCTGGTGTGGGGAAGCGAGAAGATGAAATCGAATTTGCCGTAAAACAATATATATTTTCCTTTAACGTTGAGTCAATATCAGAGTTGCATACTATTTCACGTGCAGCGCTTCGTATGGGAAAGAAAGCCCGCATTTCACTGCGTATTAATCCAGATATTGACGCACAAAGTCATCCATATATCACTACAGGTTTGCAGTCGAGCAAGTTCGGAATTGAAGCATCCAAGGCGATAGAAGTATACACATATGCTGCAACGTTGTCATCTTTGGAATTGGTAGGTATTCACACGCACATCGGTTCACAAATCACTAAAATAGAGCCGTTTGTTGCAACCGCTAACTATATTGTTAAGCTGGTCGGGAAATTACGTGAAGCTGGTATCAACTTAACACATATTGACTTTGGAGGCGGTTTTGGTGTTCAATACATCAATGCTATTTTGCATGAGGCGCTCCCTCAGGAGGAAACATCGAATAACAGTGTACCAACTACTGCGGAATTTCTTACGGCAGTACTACCCATCCTGCAGACAACAGGTTGTTCCATCTGGATTGAACCCGGTCGTTCGATTATTGCAGATGCTGGCGTTTTGATTACTCGCGTTATTTCCACGAAAGAAAATGTACTCAAGAAATTTGTCATTATTGATAGCGGCATGAACGATTTACTCAGGCCTAGTCTTTATCAAGCGTACCATCAAATTGTTCCTCTGTCCATAAGTACATACGAGACTGAAAAGGTAGATGTCGTAGGTCCGATCTGTGAGAGCACCGATTTTTTTGCTAGGGATCGATTGCTTGCGAAAAGCAATGCTGGGGATTATCTTGCGGTACTTACCGCCGGTGCATACGGTTTTGTTTTAAGTTCTAATTACAACGGTCGGCTTCGCCCGGCAGAAATTCTTGTGAACGGAGATCGCGTCCGCATCATCCGCCCCCGCCAGACAATAGAAGAGCTAGATTAATCTCTTAATTTTATTCTATAAATTATTCCAGATAATTTTAACGATTATTCTTTTCATTGATTTTTTGGGAACAAAAAAAACTACCACAAATTTACGACCTAACATCTACAAAGTAGATACCTTATCACAATTGTTCCTTTAGATTATTTTTCTCGCAAACGGCTAATTCCAGTTGCAGTTGTTTATTTATCTCATTTATTTGTTAATAACATTATGAGTAAAGTCCCTAAAAATAATCTCGAAAGGATGATACGCCTTGCAGAAGAGTTTTTTGCGGCAAAAGATGATCCTTCACAAATTTCTGTTAATGGGAAGGTTATGCTCAGACTCAAAAATATTCATCCGGACACGATAACAGAGAAACGCACAAGCAAGGGACCGATTGCCTGGATTTTGATAATTCCAACTACACGTAAATTAATGCATCAGTTTATTACGAAAGAAATAAACGAAAAGAATTTGTATAGAAAAACTCCTCTGCATGTAAAGTATGATTCCATCTATTTATGTTCAGCCTTAGTATTGCCGGAGTATAGAGGCAGGGGACTGGCAAAGAGATTGATGATAAAAGCGATCAAGTCCATTAAGAAAGAGCATCCGATTAATTGCCTCTTCTATTGGGCATTTAGCATTGAAGGAAAGAAATTAGCGGCGTCCGTTGCCAGAGAATTATCTTTGCCACTTTACAAGCGAGTCTAATTGTTCCTTTCCCTGTTATAAAATGTTTTATAACCTAAATATCCTTCATCTATGTAAATGATGATTTAAAAACGATCCACTATTTTTAGATGCAAGAAAATAAACATATTATCGACGAGGAATTGTTTCAACGTATCAAGAGTGATGATACTAAGGCATTAAAAATTCTATTCGAAAAATATTTTTCAGTGCTGTGTTGTTTTGCGTTTAAATTTGTGAAAACGACAAATCTTGCAGAAGAGGTCGTTTCAGATGTGTTTCTAAGAATTTGGTTAAAGAAAGAGAAGATTGAAATAAAAACTAATCTGAAAACGTACTTGTATACTGCGGTTAGAAACCAGTCATTAAACTGCCTAAAGAAGAATAAAATTCATTTAGAGGAAATTGACACTGTCGTTAAGGAAAACAAGATTTCTGATTTGAATGCAGACAAATTAATTGCCTATGAAGAACTGAAAGATGATATTGAAGCTTTACTTCAACGACTGCCAGAGAAAAGACAAATTATTTTTAAGTTGAATCGCATAGATGGCTTAAGTTACAAAGAAATTGCAGAAATTCTTTCAATTTCAGTATACACTGTACAAAACCAAATGGTAGCCGCAATTAAATTCCTAACAGATCAACATCGGCGATATAAATAACTGCATATCCAATTCACGCTCTCTTTCCTTCAAGAGTTTATCGTTTAACAACTTCCGTAAAATTATTCTTAATAATATAGTAGATGAGGAGGATAAATACTGTCTTATTGATATGAAGTTTTTTTCTATTCCACTCAAAAGGTGATATTATGAATAAAGAAGAATTTTTTATGTTGGTGACAAAATATTTGTCAAGAGAGGCATCTACCAAAGAGATTGAACATTTGAATTCACTTCTAAATCAAAAGAAGTACTCTACTTTGTTCAATGCTATCAATGAAAAGAGGGAAAAGGCAAGGAATGCAGAGTCATTCTTTAAATATAATACTGAACGAGGCCTTATATTACTAACCGCAAAGATTAGGAAGTACAATCCGTTATTTCAATGGGAAAAAGAAGTAAAACAAAATAAAGTCTTTTATTATCGACCTATGTTCCTAAGAATCGCTGCATCGTTCGCATTGATTATGTTCCTTGCTACAGGTGCTTTTTTTCTTGTCAATGTTCTGAAACAAAGATCAGTTTCGACTGCATGGAATGAAAAGAAAACAGTTATGGGAGAAAAAAGTATTGTCACGTTGCTTGATGGGACAAGAATAACGCTTAATGCCGACAGTAAATTGAAATACCCAGTACGGTTTGGAGAAGAATCGCGTGAGGTTTCTTTGGAAGGTGAAGCCTACTTTGAAGTTACACACGATGTCATCAAACCATTTATCGTGCATTCCGGAAATATTTCGACAACTGATCTTGGTACGAAGTTCGATGTAAGTGCATTCCCAAATGAAGAAACTATAATAGTCTCCCTCGAGGAAGGAAAAGTAGAGGTGTCCACAAACAAATCCGGGACCCAAAAAGAGGATATAATTTTATCTCCATCTCAACAATTAATTTATAATAAAGAGAAAGCAATAAGCAAAATAGAACAATTCGATTTGGAGAAAACTATCGGATGGAAAGACAACATCCTTGTTTTTGATAACGAACCATTATCAAAAGTACTTATACCACTGGAAAGATATTTTGGTGTCAAATTTGAAATAGCGGATCAATCATTAGCCAACCGAACCATTAAGGCCAACTTCAAAAATAATTCATTCTGGACTGTGACAGAAGTGCTTAAGAAAGCAACAGGGCTGACCTATAAAACTATTCAAGAAAACAATGAATTAAAAAAAATAATTTTCTATGAAAAATAATTTAATACATATATTTCGGATAATAGTTTCCTATTCTTTCTTAGGGTTGGCACTGCAAAGCATTGTAGTGATTAGCCTTCTTGCTGTGCAACTTCCAGAAGACAAAAGTTTGCAGGATGTGAGAGTAAAGATAAGTGATGATAATATTACACTCGAACAGGCATTTCAATTTATTGAACAACAAACAAGCTTTAAGTTCTTTTACATCAAAGATGATTTACCGCTTGGCCAAAAAATTAAATTAGAACATGGAGAAAGATCTCTTTATCAGATTCTTCAGGGTTTCGCAAAAGAGTTCGGCTTGGCATTCAGCAGGATTGATAACCAGATAGTTGTTAAGAAATCTGACAATGCCCAACCTGAAACATACACAGTAAGCGGAATTGTCCGTGATGGTTCGACTCATGAGCCGCTAGTTTTTACAAATATCATTATTAAGGGAACACAACAAGGAATTGCAACTGACGCGAAGGGAAAGTTTGTGTTAAACCTGCCGCAAGGAAACGACACACTCCGCTTTAGCTATGTTGGATATCAAACGGAAGAAATTCCCGTTTCTATAAACAAGGATATTCAACTTACTGTTAATCTTTTTGCCATGGATGTCCTTTTGCAGGATGTAACCATATACGCATATCAGGGAAGCGATAAAGAACTTGCGAATGCAAGTGCGCTTTCTCTGCAGAGTGAAAAAATTAAGACCAGCACATCGATATTTCCTGATGTTCTGCGGAGCGTGCAAATGCTTCCGGGTGTATCAACAAATAATGAATTCAATGCCAAGTTTAATGTGCGCGGTGGAAATCCTGATGAGAATCTTGTACTCGTGAATGGCACTCAAGTATACGATCCTTATCACGTGAAGGAGGCAGGAAATTACAGTATAGGTATTCTGAATACAGACATGGTCAATAAGATGGATCTTATGACGGGGGGATTTCCGGCAAGGTATGGGGACAAAATGAGCTCGGTTCTCAATGTTGAGTATCGTGAAGGAAATAAAGAACGATATACAGGAACAGCAAGCTTAAGCTTGACCGACGTTGATGTCCTCGCAGAGGGACCACTAAGCGAGAAAGGATCATTTATTATTGGCGCGAGAAAGACATATTTAGAATACATATTTTTACTTGCCAACCAGCCGGCAGACGTTATTCCTACATTCTATGACATTCAAGGTGTCGTCGACTATTCATTGAATTCAGGTAATAAATTGCTCTTCAAATTTATTAATGCGGGAGATGAACTTTCAGAGAATCTTACAATAAAGCACAGTGGACCGTATCAATATTATTCCACCAGCGGTGGTCTCACACATACAGAACAATGGGACGATTCAACCGATTCTCATGCACAATACTATAGCACGCTTCTCGCTCTCCAAAGTGTGAACATCATATCGTCCTCAACGATTTTAAAAACAGAACTCTCGTTGTACGATGAACGTGAAAATGAACGATCTCGATACAATCATTGGCATCAATCTCTTTATGATGGAGGAGGATATTTCCTTTTCTATTATACACATACTGATCAGCCGTATAATAATAATCTTCTTATTCGAACAATAGAATTGAATTCATCTCTTGATCAGCAGCTTTCATCATCTTATT
>JBEKLV010000140.1:0-7921 GCA_050008835.1 Bacteroidota bacterium
GTTGCTGGTTCCGTTATTGGCGGCATTCCTGCAACGCAGGAAATGCTCGATTTTTGCGGTAAGCATGGCATCACATCGGACATCGAAGTGATCAAGATTCAGGATATCAATAATGCCTACGAGCGCCTTATCAAGAGCGACGTGAAGTACCGATTTGTCATTGATATGGCTTCACTGAAAAGCTAATTGAGGTTCATGGGATAACGGACAACGAAGTGAAAAATGTAATCATTTTGGGCGCAAGTGGTAATATTGCAAAGCATGTCATTGATTTCTTGGTAAAGAAGGATGACGTTAACCTGACATTGTTTTTGCGTAATGCCCGTAGGTTAAGAAACAATGATGTCTCCAAATGCCGTATCGTTGAAGGCGATGTTCTGGATCTTCATCAACTTAAAGAAGCAATGAAGGGACAGGATATTGTGTATGGAAATCTTTCGGGTGATCTGGAGGCGATGGCAAAAAACATTGTGAAAGTAATGGATGAAATGGGAGTTAAAAAACTAATCTTTATCTGTTCAATTGGCATCTATGATGTTCCTATGAAATCCGTTTTAAAGCCTTATCGAAAAGCTGCGGATGTGATAGAAGCGTCTGATCTTGAATACACTATTCTGAGACCAACGTGGTTCACAAATGCAGATGAAGTGGATTATGAAACAACCCGAAAAGGTGAACCGGAAAAGGGCTCTGTCATTTCTCAAAAAAGTCTGGCAACATTGATTGCAAAAATCATCGAAACTCCCGAACAATACAATCGTGAAAACCTGGGAGTGAACAAACCAAATTCTAAAAAACCATTATTCACTTAAAAGTTGTAGAAAACAATAACGTTTTGTAATTTTTTAATAGTATGAGACACTTTAAAACAATAAATGAATTAGATCAGGCAGAGGGTTTCCCACCCCCTGAACATCCATTAATAAGTTTGAATCAGCTTTCTGATTCTTCCCGTCTTGAAAAAAATATGGAGTTCACTTGCGATTTCTACATTATATGTTTTAAAAAAGTGAAATCCGGAGAGCTTTTGTACGGGAAAACAAAGTATGACCATGATACAGGTTTAATGTTTTTTACGAAGCCAAGGCAAATGCTTGTTGCGCGAGGTCTTCAATTGGCAGATAAAGGATTTGTGATTCATCTCCACGAAGACTTTTTAATGGGACATCCTTTATTTACCGAGATCAAGAAATACAATTTCTTCGATTATGAAATTCATGAGGCGCTTCACCTTTTACCCAGAGAAAAAGAAATACTTTGGTCACTGTATCATAAAATGGAAAAAGAATATCATGATAATCCGGATGAATTCAGCAAATCCATCATCCTGTCGCATCTCGATTCCATTCTGAAGTATGCCCAACGGTTCTATAAAAGGCAATTCATTGACCGAAAGCCATTATCAGGCATAACGGTGACTAAATTCAATAAGTGCTTGAATGTGTATTTTGAAAAAGGAAATGCGGGAGAAAAGGGATTGCCTACTGTGAATTACATGGCTTCCCAACTAAATCTCTCGCCGAAATACTTAAGCGATTTGTTGAAGCAAGAAACAGGCAAAACCGCATTGGAATTGATTCATCTTTATGTCATCTCCGAAGCAAAAAATCTGCTTGTCGCTGGTGAACAGAACATAGCCGAGATTGCCTATCAGCTCGGTTTTGAAAATCCGCCGTATTTTTCTCGGCTATTCAAAAAAGAAGTAGGTATGACTCCAAAGGAATTTAAAAGCCATCTTCAAAATTAATTCAATAATAAGTCGTGGGTTTGAAGTGGGGTGGAAAAAATAAAAAGGCGAATTCAAAACAGATTCGCCTTTTTTCGTAGCGGGGGGGGGATTCGAACCCTCGACCTGCGGATTATGATTCCGACGTGTACAGGGGAAATTAGTATCTGATTCATTGTTTAATCACAGACTGTATGAATTATTGTATACCAATTTAAAGGCAGTTCCATTAAAGTCAACCACCGTTCAAAATTATTTCGATTATGAAAAGCCTGTGTTTTATTAGCGCTCAGGCTTGAAAAGTTTCGTGTAAATAAGGGAGTAAGACCAAAAAGGGGCGGAAAATCAACGCTTCCAAAGAACTCTCTACTGCAACTCCATAATAAATCGTATAATTGGAAGGTAAAGGAAGGCAGTATAAAAGCGACCAGCCACGAAAGAATTTTTCATTTACATAGTTTGATTTCAAATCAAATAATACTATCATTTCATCATAGGATGTGACAGCTGATTATTATTATCATTCCTTTAGGGAAAGGGATGTAATGGGAACCATCAAATTTAATTGCCCCCAATATAATTTTGAGTTTACAGTTCCATTATAAAACTTGATTCAGTAAGACGAAAGGACTATAGGCTATGAAAAGTCTTAAAACAGTTTTACTTTATTTGCCATTTGTTTTAATCGGGACAGGATTAATAAATGCTCAGAATTTAAATGATAGTTCTACTGATTCAACCAATTATACTTATGAGGAAATAAGAGAGTATTTATCAAGAGAGTATTTAATAAAAAGCCATTTTGATAATATTTACTACATTGGAGATTTAAAAAGAGCAATAATGGTTGCAAAAAGATATACCGAATTAGGTCAAGACAGTAGTTACATATGGTTATTTAAAAGTATTAGTGAGGATATCAACAAATTACATGTGTCCGAAGAACTTGCTGCTCTTAAGTCTTATTTAATAATAGCTATACCCGACAGTGCCCTTCTTAGTAGTCTTTTTTACAAAATTGATTTAAGATTTAATCAATTATCTTCAATAGAACAAAAACGTCTTTTAGAGTTTGGCTTTAAAGATGTTCGTCTTTCAACAAATCTTAAAGGATTAGCAAGGAATAAGGTTGAGAAATTTCGTACTTCTTTAAATAGAATAATTAAAAAGGAAATTGCAAAAGGTGATGAGATAATATTTACTCCTATTTTGCTCGAAGTAAATGAAACTAGTTCTAGTATCGTTCAAATTACTCTTACCGGTACATTTGATGAAATAAAACTTAAAGAAGATGTTGAATCTCGCAGTAATGCCAATAATAATACACCAGAAATTAATGAAATTTTTCAAAATAGGTTCGTATTAACTGAACAAGCATTCGGCTATATTGAAGACCTTAACTTTGAAGACTACGAAAATCAATATACTGTTATAGTTAGAAAACCATCCTCAAGAATGACAGTAGAATTCAATGGCTTTAAACACTTGATTCATAATAAAGCTGAGATTGCTAAAGGAATGATAACAAAAGCATTGCAAGGTGAATACTCGCATGATTCCTATAAAGATATTATAGGTCTACATATTGAACCTGACGCCTATCTTAATTCAAAGAAAGGTAGAGAAGAAGTGGTCGATATTTTAAAGACTGAAGATTTTGGTAGTATGGTAGTTCATTATCTAAGTCGAACACCTTCACGTACTTCATTAACAGGGGAAAAATCTCCAGAGGATTTGTTTCTTGAGTACTTCTCAATTAAATAGTTATGAAATGCAATCTAATCCCCGACTCAAATCGACCAAGTTATCATTCTATTAATCAACATTGCGTGTAACGGTTTATTGTAAAAGAAATATTCGTGTCGGAACTCGGTGCGTTGGGCGCATCATTAAACTTACGTATGCGACAGCTTAGCTCTAGACGTTAGACATTATAATATGAAGTATTATGAATAATAACTTATGTAACTTTCAAAAATGGTTTAAAGAACCATTAAATTCACTTTATAGTAATCCCGATGCTGGCTTTATTATTCTAATGATTAGTTTACCACTCCTAGAAAGGTATTTGCGCGAAAAAAGCAATGCATATGAATCCTATAAATTACCTGATAAATATTATTCTGAGTTAATAAACATATTTCCTGATTTGAATAATTTAGAAATGGCGAGAAAATTTTGGAGAGTGTATCGTCACGGTCTACTTCATCAAGCTACGTTACAAGTTAAGAAACCATCAACAATACTTTCCGTGACTGTTCATAATGAAGCAAAAGAAATTGAATATGGCTATAGTGCCCAAGGAGATATTATTTGCGTTTCTCCAATAAAGGTATCAAAAAAAATAATATCATTAATCGAATCTGATTTTCAAACTTTTGAAGGAATGAATAGTCCTAATAATCCTCTCGATGATATTGATTCAGACACTGGTAGGTCTGGTTATCATCAAAAACGAAATAACCAACAACTTTAATAATTAAGATGTTTAAAGAAAATAGTTTAAGAAACCTTTTCATAAAATAGTCAGTTGAAAAATATTTAAATCAATGAAAGTATAAGACATCAAGGATAATTTCTCCACGTGTAATATTTCAATTAAATAAACGATAATTCCAAACCCTCTTTTAAGGATTTGTTTGTAAAAAACTGCATTTCAAAAAAGAATTATATCTGTATTACGGTCTATATTGTTCTACGTTCATCTTGGAATTCAGATGGATAAAGTGGTTTTTAAACATTTATATAACGAGTGGTATACCTTTCCGGCTTATTCCTTCATACCTCAATTTATATAGAGTTCCATATCTTACTTTTAAAAATCAGACGAGCTATACTATAAAATCGAAATCGTTTTCCACTCAAGGTTTATATACCATGGGTATAGTTATTTTCTAAGGAATTGAGTTTCAGTAGAATATTTGATTAATCCTAATACATTCCGATATATACCAAGAAAAAAAACGTTGAAATCCTTCTGAAACCGAGATAGAACGTAGTTATCAATATCTGATGAGAACCTGATATTTATCGAAAAACACACAGGTTATTTATTGTTCTTAAAATTTGATAGGAATTTCATGGTTTTTAAAGTCACTATATAACAAATGATATAACTTTCCAGCTTATTCCTTCATACCTCTATCATATATAGAGCTTTTCATCTAACTTTTAAAATCAGTCGAACTATACAGCAAAATTGAAATCGTTTTCCTCTCATAGCAAACGTTCAAGGTTGAAATTTTATTGTTTGGATAATATCATTTTCTCAAGAACAAAACTGTGACCCATTTGTTTAGAAGTGCAATTGATTACATCTTCCAAACTCATACTAAATTTATACCTGTTATATCCATCAAAATCTCTTAGATATAAATTTTTACCATTTTCACGAAAACAATTCCAACACTCTACTAATGTATCAAATTCTTTCTTTGAATTATCTAAAACTGCATTTGAGTATACCGGAATATATATCTTCTTTCGTGCCTCTACGTATTGTATTTTTTTATCCCCCCAGATGAAAAACAGAGGTCTAGCATCTATACCCATAGGATGCAGTATCGCCCACCTACTATTTAATCCTTTTTCTCTCCATCGAAACCATTCGTCTTTTATTTCTCCATTGACATCGACGTGTTCGGGATATACTTTAGAGAATTGCCAAACGTTTTCCATTATTCCATTCGATGTTCTTAATAGTAAGGGGCTGAAGGGTGATTTAACGCGAGACGTTACGTCTAGTGGAATACCATCAGAACCTATTCTTTCACCATATTGAACACAAATGATTTTTGGGATGTTGAGTAAATCTGTCGGTTCCTCGAAGAACTCGTTAATGTTTTTAAATTTCACCATCTATTTCTCCTTAATAACATACCAATGAGTCAAATAATAATAAATCAAAATAATGAACCACTGCTTTCAATATAAAGAATGAAGTGTTGTTCATAATCGATATATATCTTATATCTCATTCTTTAATTCGTAAACTTGGGATAATACCGTATCTATTCTGAAAGACTACTTCCATTGTTTTCTTTACCGTTTCACAATCTTTTTCCGCACACATGATACTATCATGAACTGTGATGAATTTAACATTGTCCTGCAAGAGTATTGGTGACACTGAATCAATTATTGTTCTTGCCTCCAATCGTTGTAAGATTATGGCTAATTTCGAATTATCCTCTTCTTTTATATTTTCGATAAAAGTATAGACAGTTGGAAATTCTGAAATGAAAATATCTTTCAATTTAAACTCCCAATGATTCTTACAAAAGAATAGAGTGAGAAGTTGTTTCTTGACATAATCTCTTTCCAGTGAATATTTCTGGCAGAAGAAATCATAAAGATGTCCATTTTTTGTAATCTCTTTGTATCGTTCAACATCTATTCCATTCACATTGTTTCCTACAAGCAACAATCCCAAGAAAAACGGCTGACTGTTTGAAATATCAATCTCGACCAGAGAATTACCATCACTATCTTTGATACAGTCCCTAAATTCTCTTTTGATATTTCCGAAATTGTGAAATACTCGACCAGTCTTACAGTCTGTCGAAAAAAATATGTCCTTATTCACAATCTTGTCAATTGATAACGCCAGTCCAATGTGTTCATCCACCGTTAATGAAAGAGAGTTAATGATTGATTGTGCCTGTTGAATATCAAAAGAAAATGAATAGAGGTTTTCATATAACCATCTGTGGACATTATTAAGTGTGTTTATCTCTTCTTCACGTATCCGTTTTAGTTTGATAAGAAATTTATTATCGAAGACAGAATATTCCTTGAATGGCTGAGAGTGATACGGAATTCTTAATCTGTAGCCTTTTGACTTAATTTTCGGAATATACTGGTTGTCTGTCTCTATTATTTTCAAGTCAAACAAGGTATCCATAACGGTTCTCGTAAATCTGGTATTTAACACATTGCGAATCATATTCATATTTAAATTGACGTATTTACGTTTGGATTCTCTCTTTTCTTCATGTGTAAGGTGTGAGTATACTGGTTTTACCTGAGGAAATGTGACACCATAAGATGTATATGTGAGAAGAGAAGTTGAACTTGTATTTTCCTGATTAGATTCTAGGGAATATCTTTTATCCAAGAATTTAGTGGTGTATAGTTTATCTACCAGATAATGAAACTTGTCAATGTGTTTGACCCAATCAGGTTCGTATTCACCGAGGATTGACCGCAAGTCAAGATTCTCAGGTATATAGAAAGTGGGTTTGTATTGATTAAGATGATTGAGTGCCATAGAGATTTCCTTTCACTAGATTCAATCTGAAATAAAAGAATAGTAACAGAGAGAAAGGAAATCTCAACGTGTTAGGAAGTCTCTGTTACTATTCAACTAAAAATATTATTTACACGTGAGAGAGTTCCTTCACTAATAAATATTAAATCGAAAACATTAAAGTCAGTTCCATGCCAAAAATAATCATGATAATTGTGAGTGAGCCAGCGGAGAGACGTTATGATGCAGGGCTGTCAAAAACGAGAGGAAACGTAAATGAGAGTTTCATATTTCCAATAAAAGAGGTAAGATATTGAACCAGAGTAATATCTAAGGAATTATCATGGCAAGAAACTATTTTATTGATGAAGATAAACCTGAGTATAAATATAAATTCTTTGTCTATCCCAATATCACCAAACAGGGGGAAATAGAAAAAGATTCATATGTAGCGGTAATGGCAAACGTAATAAGAGCTTTGAATAAAATCAGAAATGATATTCATTTCACACTTGTTCTTCCAGCCTATGTCGAGAGTCTAAAATTACCCAATGTCGAACAAGTTATCTATGACATGCCTACTCATCCAAATAAGATGAGAACACATTTCGATTCGGATAAAATTATCAATATTATCGATTCACAGAACAACGATTATGATGTAGTCTATTCGCATCTACCAGAACATACTCTTCAATTATCTAATCTGTTTGTAAATCATACAGATATGAATCCATTGTTTATTGGATATTGCCACTGGTATGAAATCAAAGAAAACGAGAATTACAGTAAAAAGAATATGTTCTTATCTAATATTATCGGCACTCTTGAAATGGAAGAGTGTGGAGTAAATTCAATCTGGTTGAAGGAATTAATAATTGACAGGTCAAAAGAATGTTTTAGTAAGACAGTTATTGACAGACTGGAAAAAATCATTCAACCGCATT
>JBEKLV010000141.1:0-12215 GCA_050008835.1 Bacteroidota bacterium
CTTTAATTCTTTGCCGTTCATCTCCGGCATGATAACATCAGTAATCAGCAAGTCAATTTTATCTCCGTACTTCTCACATATGGCAAACGCATCGGACGGAGATTGCGCGCTCAGCACTTTATACCCATACCTTTCTAGAGCAATTTTCGCAAGGGTGATTATTTCTTCTTCGTCTTCAACAATCAGCACAGTTTCTGTTCCGGTCAACTGTATTTCCTGTAACCGTTCATGAGGAATTTCTGTTGCACCCTGATATCTCGGAAAATAAATTTTGAATGTTGTCCCCCGGTTTGGCTCACTGTACACATTGATGTATCCGTTATTCTGTTTGGCAATACCAAAGATAGTGGAAAGTCCCAGGCCGGTCCCTTCTCCTTTCGGTTTGGTTGTGAAGAACGGTTCAAAGATATGGTTGAGGGTTTCTTTATTCATTCCCTTTCCTGTATCGGAAAACAATAATTGCACATATTCTCCGGCTGGTATTTTCTTCGATCCTTGCCAGAGTGTTTCTTCAACGCAAACATTGACTGTTTCGATCCTCACCGAGCCAGTATCCTCGATGGCATCACGTGCATTTGTTGCCAGGTTGGTCAGAATTTGAGTGATCTGTACGGGATCAATTTTAATATCCCATAAGCCTGTTTTAAGCGATATGTTCAAAGTAATATCCTCGCCGATCAACCGGCCAAGTATTTTTTGAAGCGGGATCAATTCCTCATTCAAATTTATTGGCACAGGTGCAATGATCTGTTTTCTGGCAAATGCCAGTAGTTGCTTTGTGAGATTTGCTGAACGATCTGCAGTACTAATGATCGCTTCGATCTTTTTATGCGATGGATCCGTTGGTGGTAAATCTTCCTCCAGTAGGGATGCATACCCGAGAATAATTTCGATCATATTGTTGAAATCATGCGCTACACCGCCGGCAAGCAGGCCGATGGCATCCATCTTTTGCGCCTGAAACAATTGATCCTGCAGACTTCGTCGTTCTGTCTGATCATTGAAGACGAGCACAACACCGGTTGTTTCCCCTTTTGAGTTTCGTATCGGTGCACCGCTGTCTGCGATAGGACGACGCGTACCGTCCCGTGCAATTAAGACTGTATGGTTTGCTAACCCTACAATAATTCCTCTTTCCAGCACAGAGGCGACAGGGTTTCTCGCCGGGTTATTTGTATGCTCATTAAAGATCTTAAATATTTCATCGACTTTCTTCCCATGTGCTTCGGTTTCATTCCATCCGGTCAATAATTCGGCTATATGATTCATTCGCTGAATATTACCGTTGGTATCAGTTGTAATAACGCCATCACCGATGCTATAAAGAGTGGTACGGAACCATTCTTCGCTTTCGCGCAATGCTTCTTCGTCCCGTTTGCGCTCGGTGATATCACGCGCAACGCCTACCATTGCAATGACCTTACCAATATCGTCTTTCACAACCGACGTCCAAAGCTCAACCGGAAACTCAGTGCCGTCTTTCCGACGGTTGAAGAGTTCGCCACTCCACTTTCCCGCAGACGTTGCCGTCAGGATTCGGCTTCCGATTTCTAACGAAGTCTTTGCCGAACGGAGGATCGAAATAGGCTGGCCCAATAACTCTTCACGAGTATATCCATATGTTTTCAAGAATGCTTCATTCACGAAAATGATCTTGTCTTCGAGATCGGTAATCGAAACACAATCTTGTGTCGACGCTATTGTTTGAGCAAGCAATCTAATCTCTTGTTCCGCTTTTTTGCGTTCTGTAATATCCCGGAAACTCCAGACTCGGCCAACAGGGATGTCGTCGACTTTTTGTGCTCGAGAGTAACGCTCAAAGATTCTTCCATCCTTGAATTCCAGCACGTCGAAGCTACTTTCATCCGGATTGGCATAGAGCTCCCTTACTTTCGAGATGAAGGCTTCCGGGTCTTTCAATTGTTCCAGGACATGGTTCAATACGAGATCGTCGTCTCTGCTTGCAATAACATCGTCTGGAATTCTCCACATCTCTGCATACTGTTCGTTGTAGCTTGTAATCTTCCCCGATCTATCAACGACAAGAATTCCGTCGGCGGTGGATTCCAGCGTCGCCTGTAGAAGTGAGACCGACTCCTTCAGTGCCTCTTCCATCATCTTGCGCTCGGTTATGTCACGGCTGATGCCCACCAGACCTATGATCTTCCTTTGTGGATCACGCAATGGCACCTTGGTAGCCAAATGCCAACCGGTCTTATTCGATGAAAAAACTGTCGGCTCCTCGCGGTTAATCAACGCCTCGCCCGACTGGATCACGCTTTGATCATCAGCCCAATAGCGAGTCGCAAACTCCGGCGGACGAAAATCAAAATCAGTTTTGCCCTTCACCTCTTCCTGTGATTTGGCACCAAGAGAGCGTATGTGTGCAAAGTTGTTCAGCAAAAATCGGCATTCGGTGTCCTTGACGTAGATACGGTCCGGTAGACTGTCAATCAGCGTGTGCAACATATTGCGCTCTGCTGCTAGCACGTCTTCCGTTTGTTTTCTCTTACGTTCAGCAAATGGACTTCTTTTAACTTGACTGCGAAGAGATTTCAACTCACGAATCAAATCTGATTTAGTTCGGTTCTCGTCTTTCATAAAGTTCTTCCTTTAAACGAATGGATGTACTTGTTGAACGTTTTGTGAAATCCCGCTTTGTCCGTCTCGACTTTGTCGAGACGAGACCTCAACGAAATCGGGCGGGGACTCTTTCCTTTTTAAAATGGTTAGGCAGCGCTTTTATGATTCCTATGGATTAATTTCTTTCAATTGCTTTCCATTCTCAATGAAAATAATTTTCTGAAAACCTGCACTAGTGGTTATAATTAATGGAATAGCAGCAATCCATGTCTTGTTTTCGGTAACCAGACTATCGGAATACTCTACATCAAGAATTCCATCAAGAATATTCACTCCTTTTACACTCAGAGCATGAATGTCGTTACCATATTTAACAATTGATATTACCTTCTTAGTTAAAAAATCGGCTGATGGAATTGTATCTGGGATGTTATTATGATCATAAATGAAAAAGAAAAGTGAATCAAAAGCATTTTTCGAAGTCGTGCAATAATAAAATGTAGTATCAGATTGTGCTCGGGGACCACCATAGGAATATTGAGTATATAAATTATAGTCAACTGGTGAAGGCGTTTTATTTTCAGTTGCACTTGGTTTAGAACATCCAGGCAAACTGAACACTAAACAAATTATCACAATGAATATGTAGAGTTTCATGATAACTCCACATTCTTTAAACACAAAAGTGCCTAACGGATGGGCGCTAAGCTGCGGCAACGTGGATAAATAAATTCCAATCGAAGAATAATTTCTACGAGTTACAGAGATTGTATGCGGTGTTTGATCAGCCAACAGAAATGTTGCCAATAGGAATACCTTCATACGGATTCCTTTAAGCAGTAAAAGGGGACAGTCTAATTTAGGCAATTACGATATTATATACAATTAATAAAAATCCCCGGCGCACTTCCAGACGCTGAGGATTAAGAAGTGGCAAAGATCATACAAAACGTAGCAGCAGATCTTCTCGAATGCCTATTTTTTCTCGAGACTTTTTTACAAACGCCTTCAACTTTCTTGCATCAAGCTGTTTCCGTGTGCAACGTTTGCAAATAGAGAGGATAGCAAAGCGGCGGAGTACATTATCATCCATGGAATTATTGGGAAGTGATAACGCGCCGCACCATAATATACAAAATATATGCCGATGAAATAGAGTACTATGACAATACCCAATAGTGGCCAACCGTGACCTTTACCAAGTCGCAATCTTTTGCAACACCCGAAGAGGAGTGAAGCGATAAGAAAGACGAACACGACGAATTCATAAATCGCATTGAGTCGATCGAGCAACCGCAAAACATCTCTAGCGAATATCAATTCGTTTCCTGTGCCCATGATGTTCCAATACACTCCATTTCCATAGTCAAAGAGGGCGATAAGCTTTTTCGGCATAAGCGTCAAGGTTTGCAACGGATGAGTTTTTATGTAATCGATCGCTTCTCTTCTCGCAATTTGATTGATTTTATATTCATCCAACGTATTGTTTCCGATATTAATCCAGGGTATTGCTACCCATGTCCCATTTGCTTCGGGACCATTGCCAATATATAAATTCAGACCATCATTGTTTGAAAGAACAATGTCATGATAGAGTCCATAGTTTCGAACCATCCATGGAATTAGGACTCCAATCAAGGCGATGTAAAGAATCGCAACTCTCTTCAACCGATTGAACAGGTTTCTCCCTTCCCATGAGAATTGAGGAAACAAAAGGAGAAGGAACGCAGGCAACAAAAGAGTCTGCGCTTTGACAAGAGTCGTAAACCCAAACACTAATCCTGCAGTTAGCAACCGCCCGGGATGCACTGCTCCTTTGATCGAGATATAAGGCAACAGAAGTGTTACACCAAGAAACAGTAAGAATAAATGAAATATTTCCACTCCAACAAGAGATGTGTATGCGATATTGTCGGGATAAATGGCAAGGAACAAGAGGGAAAGCCTTCCTGCTAGTTCTGATTTGAAAAGGTCTCGTGCTATCCAGTACAATAGCACCAGCGACGCAACGGAAAGAATAAGATTTGCCGTTTGAGCCACCGTAACCGAAACCCCAAAGACCCAGAAAAGCATTGCCAGAAACAATGGATAACCAATGGGGAAGTACGCAGTGAGGAAACCACCATACTTGGCATAACCATACCCTCTTGCAATGGACTCTGCGCCCCGGAAGTAGAAAGCAAAATCGCTCACGGGATTGGGATGAAAAATCAATATCCAGCAAAGGCGGATTGCAAAGGCCAGCGTAAGTACGGTTGGAAGGTACCATGGAGAGAGGAGGATCGAGCGAACCGGACTTTGTTCTGTCTTGATTATGTAGTGATCATCGCCTTGCTTCATCGGTGGGTTGGTCATTGATCATTCCCTAAAGCGTTCTATCCAATGAAAGAAAAAAAGGGAACGCTTATTAGCAAATCTCACTAGATGTACGAACCTGATAAACTGCAAAAAGGCACTGTTCCTTTGGGACTATTTTCGTCGCGCAAAGTCCTGCGAAAAACACGGGGCGCTGAAAAACGTACACACGACACACAAAATGTGCTGCGGAAATGAAAACTATGACATTGTGCTACGAAACAAGGTCATTCTGATAATTTCTAATCTTGTATTACATCTATGCACGCTAAGCAAATTGCAGTATGCTCCTCTCGTCAGCTTGTCCCAAAGGAATCCCTTCTCACAAAGTGATGCTTTCGGCAGGGGAGTGCCTGGTTAGGTTGCGCCGCGGTTTATAAACTATTTATTGATTTGTTGTTCGATCCTTAAATTTGCGATAATACCAAATCCATTGCACCAAAGACCAACTGAACCATCTTTTCTATTGGACAATTCGTTTACTACAAGACTTGGATTGCTTGAACCATTTACATAAACTTTTACTTCAGGACTATGTACTACAATCTTAGCATGGAACCATTCATCACCATTGGGAGCAGGATCAATGCCTTTTTCATATTCCCCAGTGTGCTCATCACGTAAGCGATTCCAAGTCCAATCCGGATGAGACGTGTATTGAACAGCATGAGATTTATTAACTGGATTAGGAGAGCGGAAATTAAACGGTCGAAAATAGATCGCATCATAAGTATTTTGATCAACAACACGGAAAGCAATACCAACAAAACTACTTTGTGGTGGACCACTTTTACCCTTCGCGTCAAACTCGATGGTACCGTTTGTGAATTTAAAGTTGTTGAGCCAGACAATTTGGTCACCATCAGTCTTTGTTATCATAATTGCTTCTGAAGAATCCTTTTTTGTAAGCTCTGCCGAAATGAACTTACCTTTCCACTTTGTTCCATTTAATGCCGTTTTCAGAACCGGTGTAAAAATATTTTGGGCATTCAATGAAGAAATAAATAAAAGTACGAAATACAGGCTGGATAATAATTTGCTTTTCATTGCCTATTATTCCTTTCAATTAAATATTGTTGAGTGTCCCTAAAATATAAATGGCGCAACCTAACGGATGGCAACTCTCGCCACAAAGACGGCGGGTAAAAAACTGCCGCAATGATGACTTTCTAATTATAATGCACGAATCATGATCTTCCTTTAACAATGTTCGTTAAGAAAACGATTTTAGGGAAAAGTTCACTTCAATCAAGATGATAAAGACTTCCTTTTGCTCTTCATTTACAACAAAGTTCATTGTTTGCATACAATTCCATTTGTTTGACGTATTGCTTAGTATTCTTTCCGGTTGGTGTAGAAGTTCATTAACAACCCCGAGAGCATCATATTGGACACGAGTGCAGAGCCGCCATAACTGAGGAAGGGCAGCGGAATTCCGATGACCGGCACCGATCCCATGCACATGCCGATATTTACGAATGCGTGCGTCGTAAGAATCACGGTGAGACCGAGGGCAGCGAGACTACCGAATCGATTCTTGGAGAGAGTGGCGATACGTATTCCATGCAGACAAAGAGCTGAAAATAAAAGGAGAATGATTGCCGAGCCTATGAATCCGAATTCTTCTCCAAAGACACAAAAAATGAAATCAGTCCGATGTTCAGGAATATAGTTAAACTGCGTTTGTGTGCCCTTCAGGTATCCCTTCCCCAAGAAGCCACCGGAACCTATGGCGATTTTTGATTGGACAACATTGTACCCTGCGCCCAGGAGATCTGCCCCGGGATTTAAAAATGTTGCGATCCGCTTCTGTTGGTAGAGAGGCAATCGATCGTATCCAATCTGAACTGAAAGTCCAACGGCGAGTGTGATCCCGAATACGACGATAGCTGCGAAACGATTCTCACGGAAAAAATATAACAGACCTGCGCCAAGGGCATTGGCAATCAAGAATACTGTGGTACCGAGGAGGGCACTCCCTGCGACAATGATCGGAACAATGATGGCGACAAGGATAAAATTAGATACACCGGCCCAATAGAGTAACGGAACCAGTGTGGCAAAGAATACAATCGTAGTTCCCAGGTCGGGTTGCATAATAATGATACTCATCGGCGCGGCGAAGATCAGGAGGGCAAGAACAAAGTGTTTAAAGTGGGCCAAAGAGACATCGGTTTTTGAAAGATACGAGGCAAACGCCAATACAGTCGCAATTTTCGCAAACTCGGACGGCTGTCCACCGAATCCACCAACACCTAGCCATCTCTTTGATCCTTTGACGGTTATTCCAATAACCAGCACTATGAGAAGGATGAAAAGCATTAAGAAGTAGAATGGAACCGACAATCGTTGGACGGTACGGAGGGGAATAAACCCCACAACCAGCATGATGACCAAGCCAATCGATCCCCAGATTATCTGACGATAGAAATTCAGTGCATTGTTAACGTTGAATGTCGCGCTGTAAATCGATAATAATCCTATGAGCACAAGCGTACAGGTGATAAGAAACGTTTTGTAATCGAAATATTCTTTGATGTAGGATATCATTCTAAGGTATTCGATTATTGACAGTTAAAGTATTGATCCTCGACACATTGAGGCTGTCACCCATAACGATCCCCGGAGAAGACTGTTGATTCCAAGTTGACGAGGCAGGTGTGTTCTGGCACTTGCAGAAGGTAGTCCATGAGTTTGCCATAACAACTATCCTACCCCAATAAGATAAAATAAGTTGATTAACTCCATACGCCCGGAATTTTTTCTCCACAGAACTGGCACTTCCCTTTTACAATGTGATTGGCAAGAATGGTGAACACTTACCGTTCAACGATAATTTTCTTACACCTTGGGCAGTAAGTGTTTTCTGCCCAATGGCCACCGACATTTCCAAGATAAACATATTTGATTCCTGCTTCTTTTGCGATTTCATGTGCCTTTTCTAATGTAACTGTTGGAGTTGATGGAAGCGAGTTGATGGAAGCTGGCTGAGTTTGTAGAGTGGTGTGAACCGGCTGAAATGTAGCGGTGCATCGGACAAACCGTTAATACACAACCACTCGCACATCTTTCCTAAATCGTTGTTCGATGGAAATGAAAACCAATTTGGTCTGTATGCACCGAGAGCAAAACCGCCGGTACAGAAAACGCACTGGCGGAGGAATTCTCGCTTACTGATTCTATGCGATTCTATCACTGACACAACTATTTTTATTTCCTTCAAATTATTTCACGCTGAAAACGAGCGCTCCGTACACAAATATCACTGCATTCTATCTACCGTTCCGACCGATCACTGCTTTGCATCGCAAGGGATTCAATCCAGGCACATTCCTAACATAAGGAGCAACTTACAAATCTCCAGAGTAATTGTCAACTTGCCCAAAGCGACAGCAATAGACGCAGAAACTAAACTTGTTCCCGCATACAAAGTAGGAAAGCGAACAACGGAAACCACACGCTCTTTCATCAAAGATTTACAATACAGAATCAGTACAAGATTTCAGCTTTCTACCGATTCATTCAATCCGTATTTTAATGTTGTAGACATGGTTTTCGGTGACGATGTTGACTATGGACAGATTCACAAAGAATATGCAGAAGATAGCAAAGGTGAAAAGCGATATAGTCCCGCTCAAATAATACGCGTAATAATAAATCCATTGATCGGTCAACCTGTGAGAGAATATATTTCTACAAGCTACATTGAAAGACAGAACCCTACTATGAGAATGCAAATGAGAAGATTTGCACGCTTAACAAATGCTTTCAGTAAGAAATTGAGAAACCTTGAAAGTGCCGTTGCATTACATTTCTATCATTACAACTTTATGCGTATTCATCAATCGTTAAAGGTAACACCTGCGATGCAAGCGAACGATACACATAGATTATGGACATGGGAAAATTTGTTGTTCAGCACATAGATGAAGAAGTCGGCATAAATTTAACTTGACAGTAATTCAGGAAAAGAGTAACATTGCAGTGCCGTATTGCTCCCTCGGCATACGGTGATAGTTTGTGTTAGCTTGTTGTAGTTAGTACAAGCCTTGACGTCTGGAAGTTGCGTCAAGGCTTTTTTGTTTTCCTCAAGTGTACTCACCTTTCTATTGTATTGCCTGCCGTACGTTGTTAAATTTATAATATGAATAAACAACAAGAAATATGTATTAAAGCATTAAGGGCTGTCGTCCAACTTAAAACGATTGAAGATATTTACTTTGGGAATGTTGTAACAAAATTACAACTCATTGCAGATTGGCTTTTAACGGGCAAGCCCTTAATGATAGAGACAGCGAAAGAATCGGTACGGTCAAAACGCCATTAACCGTTGCATGGAGGATTATATTTCTCTATTAAGTCTTGTTCTATCGCAAGCCGTTGTCCCTCACTGTCTTCCCTATAAATACAGATACAGTTTGCTTTATGCTTTTTAAAACAATCGGCTTTATGGTGATTATCAAACCTTACAGAAAGGTCTTCGGTTTGCCCGACATATATTCTAGTATGAGACGCATGGCTGGAATTATCTAAAGTGCGCCTTGTAACAACATAGACACCAGCGACAGCGTTAAACTCCGTGTCGGTAGAATATGCAAAAAACTCATAGCTTGTTCCCGACTTACCAGAAAATGTGACAGTACCGAATTTTATCATATAACCCCTTAAAAAATAAGTGGCTACCGAATTAAAGAAAGATGGTATATTAAACCTGCTAAAACTGGAAACCAATGTCAAATGAGAAAGGTTTCTAAAACGTATGAGGATTAATCAAGATGAAATCCAAGGTAGCCCACTACCCAATGTTCATTCGATCAGCTTAAACCGATGGTTATGCAACCACTACCACAATAATCTCTACGTAACAATAAAAGTTACTCAACGATAATTATTTTAAGCGCTATCCTTCTGCCGCAGGAGAGGTGTATCTTTAATAAAAAGTTTCAGAGTATCGAGTTTTCTCGGACCCATTTCTTCTTTAGCGGGTTTATGTTCTTTGACCTTCTGCTTAGACCCTTGTTTCTTCGATTTATTTTTCTGAGTAGCTGTGGAATCTATCACTGCGGGTGTGGATTTCTTTTCCTGTGCGGTATTTGTCGGCAGGATACAGAAAGTGAACCCTAAAACCAGAACGATTATCAAAAGTTTTTTCATATTTATTCTCCAGACTGGCAGCTAAGTTGCGCCGCTGAATACTTTCAAAATTGAATTTCCTCGAAATGTGCACAGCTTGGTAACGATTTGTTTGGGTAATGTAACGAATCAAGATGGAAAATCAAATTTGCGACTCTTTGCCTAGACTCATAAGGCTGTGGCGATAATGATTTTCAAGTCCATCACCATCTTTGTTGATTAAGCTCGACCAATCCAAACCTTTTGGGATGGATGTTTGCTTCTTCACGATCTTTTCCTGTTCGTCTACCATCTTCAGGAAAAGCAGATCTGTCAACTGCTCAACATAGTCACCGTAACTCACACCATCATCACGGAGGACATTGCAGTAATTCTACAACCGTTGTACTATCGCTGATATTCATTTGCCATTGATAATCACCTATAAATACTTTCAAGGATTCTTTTTACTTCAACCTTTCGATCCTCTCCTTGACTGTGAACTTCGTGAAATTGCAACTTTTCAATTTCTCGAAAATGATTTCTTATTCTAGCAACATCGAGATTGCGAGTACTTCCCCACTTTTGTACAAGGAGTATGAGATGGATTTCGTCAAAATGTCTGAATGCATCAGATCTTAAAATGGTTGCGCCATCATTGTGTTCGTTATCACAATTTGGACAGAAAGCTGCTAGTAAATCATCAATGATTCCCTCAAGTTGATCCCAACGCTCTCTGATATCGCTAAGAAACTTTTCCATTCCAGGATCATCATTTGATAGTTGCTGAATTGCAAAGTCCCTGTCGTTGTTTCCAATTCTAATAGGTCGAGATTTATTTTTTTTTAATCTAAATGGTGTATATATGTCTCCGTTCACAAGATATCGTAGAATTGATGTCTTCCCCCAATTCTTATATCCACATATCAAAATTGCTCTTTTCATGTTTTCCCTCGTTTTTTTCTTTGTGGCCTCTCTTGCATCTGCATCGTTTCAATATGCCTACTTCGATCTTCTTTGCTCTCCCTCTCTGCCCTTATCATCTCCAGCAACTTTTCCGCTGGCTCGCCTGTCGCATCGAGAGAATTTTATTTACTTGTTGAGCTTACGAAATCCCGCCTCGGGCGGGAACTCCTTCCTTTTTAAAATGGTTAGCTGGCGTTTGGTATCCATCGGTATTTTCTGACCAATTCTTCTTCTTGAGTCTCGAACCTTCTAAGATCATCGGAAATAACGCGCTTCAACAACCATCCTGCCTCTTTCCCCGCCTGTTCAATTGCGGATTGATTGGGAACACCCGCTCTTTCTTGTTTTTCATAAAGGACTACTAACGGAGTACCCTCCCAATAATAATTTTTTCCACCCATAAGATCTCGCAAAGAAAACCATTCGTCCTTTCGATTCTTGCACCAGCAATAGACTGCGCCTTGCAAAAAATTCCTAATCCTATCCTTCTCATTTTCCGTGATACCGTAAACTTCACGTAATTGCGATGGTGGTGTTAGTGCCATACTTTATTGTCCTGGTTTAAGTGATATATTGTTTGTGTCGTGTCCTTGTAGTGGTGAAAAGCGCCTAACGGATGGGTGCTAAGTCCGTGGCGCTTTTAGCGCCACGCGATCTCGTTCCACCTTAAAGGCGGAACGGACTGCCACCCTGTTAATTTTCAATATACACAAAACGAACCAAGTTCATTATGATAAATTTCATATTTATTCAGCACATATGGCAACCATGAATCTTGCAGTGAGCTCATTCCGTCAACTTGAGCATCTGCTTAGGCGGCACTGCGAAATCCTCGCGATAAGTTGCGAGAACAATTCGTCAGGGATTAAAAAACCTCAAGTTCTCGGCGCATCACATCGTCGAGTGTTCCCCGACGCTCAATCACTTGCACGCTACCATCAGACCTCACTAGCACAGATGCCGGAAAGTTCATTGAGTTATAATCGGTCTTCATGGCATGCGAATAGGCTCCCACACAACTCATCACCATCAGATCGCCAACCGCCAGTTCTGGGAATGGCCTTGGAGCCAATTTCCCTGAGCCATCTCCCGCAACGGTAAACACATCTCCGGATTCGCAGAGATAGCCCGCAACAACGTACCCATGGACGACTCCTGGTGCCCGCCCGTCCTGGGCTATGAATCGAATAGGATGATAA
>JBEKLV010000142.1:0-7857 GCA_050008835.1 Bacteroidota bacterium
ATGGCAAAACATACGGACAATTGCTTGGCGGAAACCTATCGATGATTGCGTGCCTCATGGGAACACCTTTTCTACCGAAATTGCGCAGCTCGATTCTATTTCTGGAAGATGTAGAAGAAGCGCCGCACCGTATTGATCGAATGTTAGCGCAGTTGTTCAATGCCGGAATTTTATACGAACTTGCCGGATTGGTGTTTGGAAAATTCACAGATTGCAATCCGAGCAATCCTTCCGAACCGCATCTTACTCTCGATCAGATACAAAAAGAATATGCAGGGAAAATAAAATGTCCTGTAGTTGGTAATTTTCAGTACGGCCATATTCCCCGCTTGCTAACAATGCCAATAGGACTTCAAGCAATGCTTGACACCAGACGTAACCGGATTGAAGTGTCGGAAAGTGCTGTGATTTAGAAATTATTCCGTGCTACAAATAATAAACTTCAAAGATCAAAAAACGGAGTTTTATACTTTTGTTAAAACTAGATTGTCTCATAATTCTTCTCTTATTTTAATGGAAATGCAGCCGTCAACGTGAATCTCAATGTATCTTGCACTGGAACAAATAACAGGGACGGCCGTTCCACTTTAAACGCCGTCAGGCTTATGGGCATTATTGCATGAACGACGAGTTTGTCACTTCCCCACTCCGGAATTACGGTTGCGGTTATATCATTGGTCACTCCATGGAACGTCAGCTTGCCGACGACAATCAAGGAATTCCCTTGCGGACTAATACTGGCGCTGGTAAAGGTCACTTCCGGGAAACTCATTGCATCAACCACTTCCATTGCATGTGAATCCCGATTCGAATTTCCGCTGTCGAACGATGTTACATCCACAATTGCATTCACTGTTTGGATTTTTTTTATGCCGATATCAAGAGAGGCGATATATAGCACATCCTTACTTGTTGCCTCAATTTCATGCATTGGATGGATCAAAAGATAGGTCGCCGAAGATTCACCTTTGATCGAATTAACAGTTTTGATTTGTGCATCCGTGCTTGCCGCAACCAGAAAACCTACACAGAAAAGGACCACATTTGTTTTAAACATACATTCCTACAAATTTAAAATGTTATCACGATCATGGATGCTGCAAATGCCGTTGCCGTAATATATCCTGACACCTGGTGTATACGTAATATGGATTCATAACTTGCACCGCGACTCTTTGCCAGCGAAGCAATGATAGGTGTAATAATTATTCCCGTAACATGAACCCATGCTAATGCCCGGTGATAGCTCAAAGTGCTCATCTCATCGCGCCGGATGACTGGCGGAGGTGAGAGAAGCGATAATAATGCGGTGAGAGAATATGTGGCAATCGTTGCATCTGCAAAACCGATATGTGTACGCCGAAGGGAAAGAGAAGATGATCTATCATTTATCCGATTTATCACCTTCTGACCGTAGACCACGGTAGTAATCATTAGTCCTAACGTCAAAAAGCCGCTCGTTTCATGTGCAACAAGCATTGTACGGCGAAGCTTGAGTTCACTTTTCCGTGACTCCGGAGTTAAAGGAGCAGCAATTCCCATTGTGCGGAAAAGTCCATTTTCACTCCAAAGATTTCGTTCAAAGAATCCCAAATTCTCCGGCTGTAACCGTGGACGATGGACAACGGAAATAGGAAGAGTATCCAGCCGAACGATCGGTACTTCCTGGCTGAGTAAGAATGAAGATTCTAAAGATGTACTATTGATCTCTTGAGCCCGCCCGGTCTGCAATCCCATGGAACAAATGATACAGGCAAAAAAGATAGATTTTATCCTACGAATTGAAATGCTCATATGTACCTCCCAATTATGAAAGAGTGATAATGAGTTGAGTCCCGTTGACCGAAGTTACATATTGTTTCAATGCAATTGTAGCGGGTCCATTTGTAACAGCACCGGTATTGCTGAACCGGCTTCCATGGCATGGACAAACAAATTCCTTGCTGGTTGAATTATATTGATTGATAATACATCCAGCATGAGTGCAAACAGACGTCATTGCATGATAGGATCCATCATCAGCATGGTCAACAAGTACAGAACCCCCGGAATATTGTACAATGGCAAAGCCATTCTTCGCTAATGGTGATCCTGAACTGATGTCAACAGTAATTTGGTTATCGCTTACTGTGCCGTTGGTGGTTGGAAGGTTTGTTCCTTGCGGCTCAGTGGGAAGAGAACAAGATGCCAGAAAGGATGCAATCGCTGATGATGTTCCTAAGGCAACCCCACCTACTGCCAGCTGTATTAAAAACTCTTTGCGTGTGTTCGCCATAGTAACTCCCTTTGAATGTGATACATTAGTAATGAATCAACACCGTATCAATCGGTGGTCTTTTTCCCCCAGCCCTTTTGTTTTATCTCATGGTTACAATACTTATAATTTGAACAAAACAGTGCAATTCATTAGTTCCCGTGAGGATCGAGAATAATTAAATATTGTATGCGGTATCAACCCTCTAAATATTCCAATTGCAGATGTTTCGAGAAGTGTGTACTTTGATTTAAAAATCGAACTTAATTAACACAAATGATATGAAAAAAACTATGAACTCCCAAACAAACTCTATTCTTACAATACTGTATTCCAAAGCTAATCCCAAGAATGTTGAGGGAATGGCACGATACGGCATTAAAAGTTCCAATAATGTGCTTGGTGTTTCCGCAAAATTTCTTTTCTCACTTGCGAAAAGCATAGGCACTAATCAAGAGCTTGCACTTGAACTTTGGCAAACAGGAGTTTATGAAGCGCGGCTCATTGCTGCTTTTATCGCCGATCCAAAGCAATTGAAGAAAAGCACAATGAATTTATGGGTGAAAGATTTTGATAATTGGGCAATTTGTGACGGCGTATGCATGCATTGTTTCCGCGATACATCTTATGCGCAAGAACTAGCTTTAAAATGGGTGAAACAAAAACAGGAGTTCGTCCGGCGCGCAGGGTTTACACTGATAGCGACGCTTTGTGTCAACGATAAGAAGGCGGATGATGCGCTGTTCCTTAAATATCTTCCACTCGTCAAGAAGTACGCAATAGATGAGCGCACCTATGTGAAGAAAGCTGTCAATTGGGCGCTGCGGCAGATTGGAAAACGCAGTCTGAGGCTCAATCCATATGCCATTAAAACTGCCGAAGAAATTCATAGGATGAATTCTTCTTCCGCCAAGTGGATCGCATCGGATGCACTGCGGGAATTACGCAGTCCGGAGGTGCAGAAGCGGTTGAAGAAATGGGCTAAACGATCAAAGAAAAGGTAATTCAATAATTATCTTATTTAAATTTCTGGTAAGATTCACTGAAACAATTATAGCGCCTTTTTGAGTTGCCGTACGCAACCGTCAATTTCTTTTATTGAGTTTTTCTTCGCAATTCTTTGAATGAGCACACTTCCAATAATGACACCGTCTGCATATTGAGCTATGCGATGTGCATCTGCAGAAGTTTTTATTCCAAATCCAACTAACACTGGATTTTTTTTTGCATTATGCTTCACACGTTTTACATAAGATTCAATATTCCCTATGTTTGACCGACCTGTAACTCCGGTAGTTGAAACACAATAGAGAAATCCTGACGTAACTTCATCAATTTCTCGAATTCGTTTGTCTGGGGTAGCGGGACTAACCAAAAGAATATCTGCAAGATGATATTTTCGAGTAAGTGACAAATAACGGTTTGATTCTTCCAATGGAACTTCCGGAAGGATAACGCCGTCAACACCGGCTTTCGCTGCATCAGCAAAAAACCGTTCTTCACCGTAATGTATAATAGGATTGAGATAACCCATTAGGATAAGAGGAATATTAGAGTGTTTTCGGATTTTCCTCGTGCACTCTAAAATATGGTCAAGGGTAATTCCATTTTTGATTGCCTGCTGTGAGCTTGCTTGAATCACAGGTCCGTCTGCAAGTGGATCAGAAAAAGGCATACCAAGTTCGATAATATCTGCGCCGCCTTTTTCAATTTCTCGTACAAGTGGAACTGTAGCCTCTATAGTCGGAAATCCCGCCGTGATAAAGCATACTAATGCTTTTTCCTTTCTATCAGCGAGAAATCTAAGCTTCTGCGTGATTCTATTCATTTCTTTTTCTCCTTAACTGAAAACGCTGCGGAATACGTCATCATATCCTTATCGCCGCGACCGGACAGATTGACTACAATAATATCTTTTTTCGATGTTCTTGGCATAAGCATATTAAGATATGCCAGTGCATGTGCCGACTCAAGCGCAGGAATAATTCCTTCCAACCGTGAAACCAATTTTGCGGCGGTAAGTGCCTGCTTATCCGTGATAGATACGTACTGAACTCTGTTTAAATCTTTCAACGCGCTATGTTCCGGACCTACGCCAGGATAATCAAGTCCGGCAGAGATTGAGTGTGCTAATTCGACCTGTCCGTTTTTGTCTTGAAGTAAATAACTGAAAGCGCCATGTAAAACACCGGGTCTTCCTTTTGAAAGTGTCGCCGCATGTTTATTCGTGTTCAATCCGCAACCTGCGGCTTCTACACCAATCACCCGAACATCATTTTGAATAAAGGGATAAAACAAACCCATGGCATTGCTGCCACCTCCGACACAGGCAAGAAGAATATTAGGCAAATTTCCTTCGTTCGTAAGAATTTGTTTCCGCGTTTCTTCACCAATGATCGATTGGAAATCACGAACCATCATCGGATATGGATGCGGGCCGACAACAGAACCGATAATGTAAAAAGTGTTTTCAACATTCGTAACCCAATCGCGAATAGCTTCGCTTGTCGCATCCTTTAATGTACGGCTTCCCGTAGTGACAGGAACGACTTCAGCACCTAACATTTTCATACGATGCACGTTTAATTCCTGCCTATGAATATCTTCTTCACCCATATACACGACGCATGGCAGTCCCATTTTTGCCGCAACAGTCGCTGTTGCAACACCATGTTGACCTGCACCTGTTTCTGCAATGATACGTTTCTTGCCTGCGCGTTTGGCCAATAAAATCTGGCCTATTGTGTTGTTGATTTTATGTGCGCCTGTGTGACAAAGATCCTCGCGCTTCAAATAGATTTTTCCAAGTCCATAATGTTCTGTCAATCGATTTGCAAACGTCAATGGTGTTGGACGCCCTGCGTACGTGTGCAGCATCGTAATAAATTCTTTTTTGAATTCAGGATCGTTTTTCGCTTTTCTATAAAGTTCTTCAAGCTCAAACAACGCGTGCATTAACGTCTCTGGCACAAACCTGCCGCCGTAATTGCCAAAGTAGCCGAGCTTGTCCGGATAGTTGTAAAAGTATTTTTGTGATTTCATTTTTACAATTCCTTGTTTTTTATCATTATTCGGATTTCAAACATTTTTCATTTGTTTGAGAAGTTCAAATAATAATTTTAATTTACCATAGTCTTTCTTCCCGGGGCATTGCTCAACTCCGCTATTCACATCCACAGCATACGGCTGTACTATCTGCACTGCTTCAATAATATTTTCTGGTTTCAATCCACCGGCGAGAATAATGCGCCCATATTCCTTTGCTTTGACAGCTATTTCCCAATCAAATGTTTTGCCTGTACCACCCAGTTCGCCGGAAATCTTTGTATCTAAGAGATACGCTGATTCTTTATATCGCCGAAGGATTTCCGGATTAAAACTGGAATCAACGCGGAATGATTTATACACAGGCACCGGAAAACCTGCAAGCTGTTTTAGTGTTTCATTTCCATGAAGTTGAACGCATTTGATTCCTGTCTGTTCGATTACTCCAAGAATTTCTTCTTGCAACACATCAGCAAAAACTCCGACAGGAATTATAAATGGCGGTAATTCCTGAATGATCTTTCGTGCAGTTTTTGGAGCAATATACCGCGGACTTGATTTGACAAAAATAAATCCCAGCGCATCAGCACCAAGTTCTGCCACATATAGTGCATCATCAATGTTTGTGATACCGCAAATTTTTACTTTCACTTAAATTTTTCCTTTGAAGAGGTCAATAAGGCACGCAATGCTTCACCAGGATTGGATGCCCGCATTAAACTTTCACCAACAAGAACGGCGCGAATTCCGTTTGCAGATAGCTGCTCAATATCTGTTCTGTTCCTAATACCGCTTTCACTGACGACGAGAATATCTTTTGGAATTTTGGAAGCCACCTGAATGGTTGTTGAAATATCAACTGTGAAATTTGAAAGATTACGATTATTGATTCCAATAATTTTTGCTGGAATAAAATTAAGAATGTCTAGTTCGCGTATAGAATGTACTTCCACAAGACATTCAAGTCCAAGAGCAGCCGCTTCATTAAATAGCTCGCATAATCGTTCAGGTTTTAACGCTGCCGCAATCAACAGCACAGCATCGGCACCAAACGCTTTTGCTTCCACAAGCTGATACGAATCTATGATAAAATCTTTTCGCAGAATGGAAATCGGCACAGATGAACGCATATCTGCAATGAAGTGAATATCCCCTTGAAAATATTTTTTATCCGTTAACACCGAAAGAGCACTGGCACCACCGTCAACATATGCACGTGCTATCTCCAACGGATTAAAATCTTCACGGATGACTTTTATCGACGGCGATGCTTTTTTAATTTCTGCTATGACTGCTATATCTTTTCCACCTAAAGCTCTTTGTAGTGAGAGACAATGCCGCGCAAAGTTCGGCATGTCTTTCAGTTGCTCTGTCGGAATTGCTTTTTTCGCAAGTGCAATTTCCTGGCACTTATGTTCAAGAATTTCTTCGAGGATATTCATGGTTGATCGGTATATTGAATGAGTTTTTTCAATTTCTCCAATGCTTTGCCAGAATTAATTGACTCTTCGGCTTTTTGTTTTCCTTCGAGGATAGTATTCGCTTTTCCTGAAACATAAATCCCAAGCGCCGCATTCGCAACAACCACATCGCGCGCAGAACTATTTCCGCCTTTTAACACATTCATTGCGATTATCGCATTTGCATTCTTGTCGCCGCCGCGAAGACCATCAAGCGTCAGTTTTAAAAAACCAAAATCCTCCGGCTGTAAATGATATTCACACGATCGTTCATCCTTATTTACTTCATATACTTTTGTTACATCGGATAGCGTTACCTCATCCATGCCGTCATCGCTGTGGACAACGCATGCTTTTTCAGCACCCAGTTTCTGGAGCGCACTAGCAAGAATAGGGGCAACTTGAGAATTGTAGGCTCCTACAAGTTGACGTTTTACACCTGCCGGATTTGTCAGAGGACCGATAATATTGAAAATACTCCGCACTCCTAATTCTATACGCGGCTTAGCAGCATACTTCATTGCCGGATGATGCAACGGTGCAAATAAGAATCCGATACCGATGCGGTTAATGCATGCCTGAACTATTTCAGCAGAACATTGCACGTTTACGCCCAACGCCGTTAATACGTCCGCACTGCCGCATTGACTTGAGACAGAGCGATTGCCATGCTTTGCAACTGTAATGCCAGCACCTGCCACTACAAATGAGGCGACTGTCGAAATGTTAAATGTGCCCAAACCATCACCGCCAGTGCCGCACATATCAATTGCATCCGGATCCTCTATGGAAATCTTAATAGCATGCTCGCGCATCGTACGAGCAAAGCCAACAAGCTCATCCACCGTTTCGCCTTTTGCCCGCAGAGCAATCATTAAGCCTGCAATTTGGGAATCGGTTGCCTTTCCAGTCATTATAGTATCGAGCGCGCTTGATGCTTCTACTACAGTTAGGTGTTCGCCCGACAAACATTTTTCAATGTGTGTTTTCATAAGGTTTTATAAACCTCCAGCCAGTTGTTAAGAATTATTTCGCCATCCTTAGTAAGAACTGATTCAGGATGAAATTGAATTCCCTCTATGGGATACTTCCGGTGCG